>CABVSA010000021.1:0-45473 GCA_902500805.1 uncultured Nitrospira sp.
AGGTCGAGGATCGCGCCCTGGACCTTCTGCTCCTTAAATTGCTTGATCGCTTTGGCCAAGTCCCTCCCCGTGGCTTCTTGGAACTGGGTGAGCCGGACATAGCCGAGGTTCTCGATCACCTTCGACTTCACACTTTCAATTTTGATGGTGTCCCGAACGAGGGTAAACACCAAGGGGTCTGTCGCACCATCTCGTTGAATCGTCAGATTGACTTTACTCCCCTTCGGCCCTCGCATCTTCTGCACGGCATCCATCAACGTCAAATCTTTGGTCGGATCCTCATTGACCTTGATGATGAAATCCCCTGCCTTGATACCGGCTCGATAGGCAGGTGTCCCCTCGATCGGGGCGATCACCGCCAATCGATTATCCTTCACACCGATTTGGATCCCGACTCCTCCGAACTCTCCTCTGGTTTCCACCTGCATCTCTTTGTACATCTCAGGGGTCATGTAGGCCGAGTGCGGATCGAGCGTCGACAGCATCCCGCGAATAGCACCTTGAATCAAATCTTTTGGCTTTGTCTCGTCGACATAGTGCTTCTGCACCTGGTTCAGCACTTCCGAAAAGGTCTTGAGTTCCTCGTAGGTTTCGCTGGCATGTCCGGTCCGCTCCCAGCCCTTCCCGATGATGACGCCACAGAGCAGGGCAAGTGCAATCATCGGCCCGACCACCCAAGATTTCCGACGCGGCTGCTGTTCCATCATCGTTTCATCCCTTCTTTCTTGCGTCGTCAGACCGGTTCGGTCTGGAGGCGCGGTCACGACTTTCCCTATCTCTTTGCCAGCCAGTGGAGCGGATCGACCGGCTCAGCTCCCTCACGCAACTCAAAGTATAATGTATTTTCTCCCGTCATGCCCGTATCTCCGGTTTCCCCAATCGACTGGCCTTCGACCACCTGCTCACCCACCTTGGTCAAAATCTTGGATGCATGAGCATACAGTGAGAAGAACCCGTTGGCATGATCCAGGATTATAACGAGTCCGTACCCTTTCAACCAGTCCGCATAAACGATGCTCCCGGGCATCACGGCATGAATCAGACTCCCCTCGGTCGTACGAATTTCGATCCCTTTGCGCTGAACATACGTGTCAAAGGTGGGATGTTTCTGCCGTCCGAAGAACGACACCACCTGTCCTTCGGCCGGCCAGGGCAACGCCCCGCGGACGCCACGTGGAAGCGAGGCCGTCGTGGGTGGGTGCAAGGCCACGGCCCGCCGACGCGATTCCAAGTCTTGCAGCAAGTGATCCACCCGTGAGGCTGACCGTTCCAGCTCTTCGACCGCTCGATGATAGGCATCTTTCTGATGCGTGATTTTTGTCAGATAGAGAGTTTTCTCTTTTTGAAGCACTCGAATATCGGTGAGCTTTTTTTCGATGTTTTGTTTGAAGACCATCAGACCATCTCGGGCGTCAGCCCGCTGACGCTCGGCCTGCTCCATTCGTGTCATGTCGGCCCGAAAGCCTTGCAGGAGCTCGTAGTCTTTCTGTGAGACAGCGGAGAGATACTGTCCGCGGCGTTGAAGGTCTCCGTACGAATCCGCAGTCAAGAGCGCCTTCACGTACCCGAACCGGCCTTCCATGTACTGCACGCGAAGCCGGGCCAAGATGGCTTCCCGTCGCGCTTGAACACTGGTCCGCGTGGTCACCAACTGCTCTGTAATTTCATCCAGCTCACGATCCTTTTGTCGCAATTTCCGATTGATGTCCTGATGATCTTGTCGATGGTGGACCAATCGTTCATCCAAGGATTGAAGTCCTTGCAATACGGATTCCCGTTTTTTTTCGGCAGCTTCTTCCCGCTTCCGTTTTTCTTCAATCTTGTCTTTCAGGGCTTCAAGACGCTTTCGCTCACGCTGAATTTTTTCGGCGAGAGGATCCGTAGCTGCCTCAATAGGCATGACCCACCCCCCGAGTGCAAGAAGCCCGGTCAGCAGAAGGAGAGGGAGTCTCATACACGTCCTTCTCCAACGCGCAGAAGCGAGACCACACTGCCGGTAAAACCTAGTGCCGTTCCAGCCAGGACCAGCGCGAGACAAGCGGACAATGGGAAAAATGAAATCAGCCCCTCCAGCTCGCTGAAACGGCTGACAAACTGAACTTGTTGCCGGAACAGTTCGAACCCGACCTTGAGAATCCCCAAGGATAAGGCGCTGCCACAAGCTCCCAGCACCGCCCCTTCGAGGAAGTACGGAACACGGATGAAGGTGCCGGTGGCTCCGATCGAGCGAAGAATTTCGATCTCTTCTCGTCTGGCAAACAAGGCCAGTCTGATCGTATTGCCGATGATCGTCACTGCGGCGGCAGAGAGGAGCGCCCCCACACCGAGCGCTGCCAACTCAATATAGCCGATGAGCTCAGCCAACAGGCTGATCCATTGCTGATTATAGTCGACCTTTGCCACTCCTCCCATGGTTTGAACTTGTTCTACCCACTCTTTGATGGCCTCGGGAGAGCGAGAGTTCTGGGCTAGCGTCACGACGAATGAGGCCGGGAGAGGATTCTCGCCAAGCCCTTCGAGCAGGTGAGAATCCGCGGGGAATTGCGTGCGAAACTCTGTCAACGCCTGCTCTTTCGAGATATAGAGCACACTTCCTACCATGTGATCGGACTTGAGCATCAGTTCCAGCTGGAGACGCCCATCTCGAGAGAGCCGATCCTCCAAATACACCATAATCTTGACGTCTTCCTGAAGCCATCCCGCCGCATGCTGCAAATTCACATAGATGAGGAGAAAGATTCCGACACAGGTCAATGTAAATGCCGTGGTCAAGATGGCGACGATCGTCGTCATGCGGTTCGTCCGCATGTTGGCCCAGGCCTCGCGAACGAGATAGAAGAGCCGCCTCATACGCCGACCCGCTCAGGCATCGCCCGTTCAGGAAGGACGACCCCTTGCATCAAGCTGATCACCCGGCAATTCACCTGACGCATGACATGATGATTGTGCGTTGCCACGACCACCGTGGTACCCCGGGCATTGATCAGCTTGAACAGTTCAATGATCTCACCCGTGAGTTCCGGATCCAGGTTACCCGTCGGTTCGTCTGCCAGCAGAACGACCGGTCCGTTCACGATCGCCCGAGCGATGCACGCTCGCTGTTGCTCTCCGGTGGAAAGACTACTGGGGGACTGATCTCGTTTATGCTCGACGCCGACCGCCCGCAACGCTTCCGTGACTTTGCGTCGAATATCTTTTTCTGACACACCCTGTACGATTAACGGAAGTGCCACATTGTCGAATACCGATTTCTTCGGCAGCAACCGGAAGTCTTGGAAGACCGATCCCACCTTTCGTCGCAGATAGGGAATCTCCGACCGTTTCAGTTTCGTGACATTCTTGCCTTGAACAAATAGTTGTCCTTCATCCGGTTGCTCCTCTCCGATCAGCATCCGGAGGATCGTCGACTTTCCTGACCCGCTGGGGCCCATGAGCAAGACGAACTCCCCCTTCTCGATCTCGATCATGACGTCGGATAGTGCTGGTCTCCGGTCGTACCATTTCGATACATGGATGAGCTGAATCATTGCGTCCACGAAGACCCCTCTCGATAGAGATGAGACTTGTCACAACTCGGTGACATCGAACGCATTGGGGATGTGTTCAATCTGCTCCGGGGCTGATGGCTGCCCTTGGACCAAGACAACATCAAATCGACAGAGCTTATCAGACCAGTGCCGCTGCGCCAGATACTGCGCCGCCAGTTTCGACAGTTTCGCTCGCTTGCGACGATCCACTGCCGACAGCGCCCCTCCAAACGCCCCAGTGCTCCTACCCTTGACCTCGACAAAGACGATGACACCCCGGTCATCCGCGACAAGGTCCAATTCACCGATTGACAACCGAACATTTCGGTCAAGGATACGATAACCCTTCGCGATCAAGAACTGCTCCGCCCGCGTCTCGCTGGCTTGGCCGAACCGGTGACGTGGGTCTGTGGGGAACATGGATCATGCCTCGGACAATGCGGGACCCGTCAGGTGACCCTCCCCCATCTTCCTGGCGCTCATGGCAAGTTTGACTGGAGCGAAACTTCGACGATGGATGGAACAGGGACCGTGATATGCAAGCCGTTCCAGGTGTTCCGCTGTCCCATACCCTTTGTGCGAGAGGAACCCGTATTCCGGGAACGTGTCATGATAGCTTGCCATCAGCCGATCTCTCGTGACCTTGGCCACGATGGAGGCAGCAGCAATCGAGATGGATAAGGCGTCTCCTTTGATGATCGGTCGTATCGGAATGCTGACACCGGGCAAACTCACGGCATCAATAAGCACATAATCAGGCGGCGGGACCAACTGCTCGAGAGCCCGCCGCATGGCAAGACGAGTGGCTTCAAGAATATTCAACTGATCGATTTCCGCAACGTCGGCCCATCCGATTCCCATTCCCACCGCTTGCTCGCAAATCGCGACGTAGAACCGTTCGCGTTCACGCTCAGACAGTTGCTTCGAATCGTTTACCCCGACGAGTCGACTGCGTACGGGAAGGATCACAGCCGCAGCCACGACAGGGCCGGCCAATGGACCACGCCCTACTTCATCGATCCCAGCAATACGGCGATATCCACGGAGTCTGGCTGCTCGTTCAAATTCATCAGTAGGTCCCATCAATCGCTCTCTACCGACGGGCCCGCCAATCGACCAGCCATATTGATGGAACGCCTGCGAAGAACGGACCTACGCCGTGGCCGCTCCTTCTTCAGGTGCCGCAGGCTGTGCCGAAGATTTGCTCTCTCCAACAAACTCCCGCTCCTCAACTTTGGCAAACCGCCCTTTCTTCCCGCGGAGATAGTACAGCTTGGCACGTCGAACGCGCCCCTGGCGCACGACATCGATCTTGGACACAATCGGGGAATGCACGGGGAAAATCCGCTCGACACCCACGCCGTACGAGAGCTTCCTGACCGTGAACATTTCGGTGTTCAAGCTGCCCTTTCTGGCGATGACCGTTCCTTCATACACCTGAATACGTTCTTTCTCTCCTTCCACAACTTTGACATGGACACGCACGGTGTCTCCTATCTCGAAGTGCGGAACGGTTTTTTTCGTCAATGATCGCTGAATTCGCTCCAACTGATTCATGTCCTCAACCCTCCTCCTCGCATAATAACGGGGCCGTCAACAGGCCTTCATTCATCAACTCATTCAACAATTGTCGATCCTCTTTCGTAAACATCCGATCCCTCAGAAGATCGGGGCGTCTGAGATACGTGCTGCGCAAGGCCTGTTTTCGACGCCACAAGCGAATGGCCTCATGATGGCCCGACAACAAGACCTCCGGCACCGTGATGCCTTCGATCTCCGCTGGCCTCGTGTACTGTGGATACTCCAAGAGCGAATCAGAAAACGACTCATCGACGGCAGAACTTGGATCGCCCAACACACCTGGGACGAGCCTGGTCGTGGCATCGATCAAAACCAACGCCGGCAATTCACCTCCCGTCAGCACATAATCCCCGAGTGAAATCTCTTCGGGCTCCAGTGCGAGACGGACACGCTCGTCCACGCCCTCATAGTGCCCACACAGAATCACCATTCGCCGAGACTCGGTCGCCAACTCTTGGGCATACGACTGTGTCAACGGACGCCCCTGAGGAGTTGGAAACAGTAACCGAATCTCTTCTCCTTGCGACTGAGCCTCGCTCCGCACTGCGGCAACCGCCTGGAGAATCGGTTCAGCCTTCATGACCATCCCCGCACCACCTCCATACGGCGTATCATCGACGACCTTGTGGCGATCCGCTGTAAAGTCGCGCAGATTGTGCACCCGCACCGCGAGAAGCCCCTTGTCCTGGCCACGCTTGAGCATGCTCTGCGCCAAGACCGGTGCAAACATGCCTGGAAACAGGGTCAGGACATCAAACCGTACCATCGTTAATCACCAAGCCCGTCGATCAACCGGACCGTCATGATTCGAGCACTCAGATCAACCGCAAGCACGAATTCTTTCGCCGCCGGGATCAAGACCTCTTTGCTTCCATCGCGAATGACGACCAGAGGATTGCCTGGCAATTCCCAAATCGCTTCCACGGTACCGAGCGACTCTCCTGCCTCCGTCCGGACGGCAAGCCCCACCAAATCACACTCGTAGTACTGCCCAGCCGGAAGCTCAGGAATGGCCCCGCGGACCGTCTGAATCAATCCTCCACGCCAAAGACCGGCTTCTTCCGGTGTGGTGAACGCCGACAGCCCCAGAATAAAGCTCGTTCCCGCCCGCCTCACATGCGTGACACCGGTCTCCAGCGTCCGTCCGTTTGTCGCCAGAAGGCTGACACGCGTCAATCCTTCCAATCGACCTGGGACATCGGAGAGGGAGCGGACCTTCACTTCCCCACGAACACCAAACGGCCGTTCGATCCGTCCCACCGTCACGGTTTCCGGTTGACTCACCATCCCACGGTCAAGCTTTTGCTGAAGCCTTCTTCTGGGTGGACTTTTCAGCCGGAGCCTTCTCCTTTGCGGACTTTTCAGCCTCAAATTGCTTCCAGACCCCCGCACGGCGCAGCAAGGTCCGCACGGTCACCGTCGGCTGAGCCCCTTGGTGAAGCCACGTCAGCACCCGCTCCTGCTTGAGCTCCGGCAGACCCGCTTCTTTCAACGGGTCGAAAATCCCAAGAATTTCGATGAAACGGCCGTCGCGTGCTTTCCGCGAGTCTGCCGCCACCACCCGATACATCGGTCGTTTATGTCGTCCTGTGCGAGCGAGCCTCAAATGTACAGCCACAACGATTCCTCCTTTACACTGGTTCGAATCTTCTGAATCGATTACCGGGCACGCAAGAGCTGGGCGAGTTGCCGACGCCCTCCCGCACCGGTCATTGCCTTTGCCAACTTCTTTGCAGACAGGAATTGCTTGATCAGCCGATTCACATCCTGCACTGTCGTACCGCTTCCCCGCGCAATCCTTTTTTTCCGGCTTCCGTTAATAATCGTATGATCGCGACGCTCTTTGGCGGTCATCGAATCAATCACAGCGACCACCCGGCCGATCTCTCGCTCGGGCTTATTCCCCTCCATCGCCTCCTTGAGCTTTTGCCCACCAGGAAGCATGCCCAAGATCTGCTCAAAGGAACCCATGCGATTCATCTGTCCCAACTGAGCCCGAAAATCTTCCAACGTAAAGGTGTTACTGGTGAGCCGTTTCTGCGCTTCCTCCGCCTGCTCCCGTGTGATGCTTTCCTGTGCTTTTTCAATGAGGGATAGCACATCCCCCATCCCGAGAATACGGGAAGCCATCCGGTCCGGATGGAACGGCTCAAGCGCATCGAGTTTTTCCCCAACTCCCAAAAACTTGATCGGTTTTCCCGTGGCAGCCCGAATCGACAAGACTGCCCCTCCGCGCGCATCCCCTTCGACCTTGGTCAGGATAATACCGGTGAGGCCGACCCGTTGATCAAACTGTCCGGCCATAGTGACCGCGTCCTGGCCGGTCATCGCATCGGCAACTAGCAGCACCTCATGAGGCGCTACAGCAGCCTTCACCGCCGCTAATTCCCCCATCAATTCGTCATCGATATGCAAACGCCCGCCGGTATCCAGAATGACCAGATCAAAGCCCTGTTCCCGGCCTCGATCCACACCGGCACCGCAGATCCGCACCACATCGGCTTGTGAAGCTTGAGTCTGATCGGCACGATGCACTTCGACTCCAAGGTCTCTTCCCAATGCACTCAACTGCTCTCCCGCAGCAGGGCGACGTGGGTCGGCCGCCACCAGCAGCACTCGCTTACCTTGATTCTTAAAAAGACGAGCAAGCTTTCCGCTGGCTGTCGTCTTTCCTGCACCCTGCAAGCCAACCATCATGACGATAGTCGGCGGTTGGGAGTTGAGACCGAGACCAACTCGATCTTGCCCCATCATCGCCCGAAGCTCATCCCAGACGACCTTGACCACTTGATGTCCAGGAGTCAGGCTCTGCAGGACTTCCTGGCCAATCGCCTTTTCGCGCACACGATCGATAAACTCTTTGACAATCTTGAAATTGACGTCCGCTTCGAGGAGAGCAAATCGCACCTCCTTGAGCGCTTCAGTAATATTCTGCTCGGTAAGCACACCCTGCCCACGGAGCTTTTTCAGAACTTTTTCAAATTTCTCACTTAATGCATCAAGCATGACACTGTACCGCCGCACAGAAAAAGGCCACCGAGGCCTTGCACCAGACCTCCGATCGCCTCGAAAATCCTAGAGAAAGAGCACCGGAAAGTCTATAGGACCACAGAAAGCAAGTCAAGGTCACCAGAAGTCAGTAGTTTTATTGACATGCCGAAACCCTTCAGATATGGTGCCCCTGTGAGAGAGCTCGACCTCACGACTCGCCTATAGAGAAGCCGTCAACGAGGAGAAGCCACGTGCGAAAATCGCCCTGGGTCTTGATCGTTTTTGTCCTCATCGGAGGTCTACTGGGTGGCATCCTCGGCGAAATTCTCCACGTGATGGCGCCTCAGGGCACCATCCAAAGTATTTTCTCAACGCATTTTATGCCCGGCATTAATCCACCCCTGACCGTAGATCTGGTGTTGATCAAACTCGTCTTAGGGTTCAGCCTCAAGATTAACATCTTGAGCATTCTCGGCATGTTTGTCGGCATCTATCTCTATAAGCACGTCTAATCTGTTACCTGTAACGTCCGAAGTCGCAACGCCTTGATCCGATTCCGGAGCTCTGCTGCTCGCTCGAAAGCGAGCTCCTTCGCAGCCGCTTTCATCTCGATCTCCAGTCGTTGAATAAGTCGATCGGTTGACTCTGCACTTCCATACTCAGCATCGGACTCCGCCGCAAGCGGCAGTTGAACGTAATCAAGGTCCGCCACCGCGTACTCAAGAGACGGGATTCCTTTCGTGATACCGACCGGCGTAATGCCATGGACACGGTTGTACTCGGCCTGAATCCCACGACGACGATTCGTCTCATCGATAGCCTGTTTCATCGAATCCGTCACCCCATCTCCGTAAAAAATCACCCGCCCTTCAAGATTGCGTGCTGCCCGACCGGCCGTTTGGATCAACGCGCGGTAAGAACGCAGGTAGCCTTCCTTATCCGCGTCCAGAATCGCGACGAGGCTCACTTCGGGAAGATCCAGCCCCTCCCGCAGTAAATTGATTCCGACCAACACGTCAAACGTTCCGCATCGGAGATCACGGATAATCTCAGCCCGCTCAAGCGTTTTGATATCGGAATGGAGATAGCGAACCTTAATTCCCAAGTCGTGATAATACTCCGTCAAATCCTCGGCCATCCGCTTCGTCAGAGTCGTCACAAGCACGCGTCCCCGCTTGGCCACCTCCGCACGAACCTGCCCCAGAAGATGATCGACTTGCCCTTTAGCCGGCACGACTTCGATCTGCGGATCCATCAATCCTGTTGGACGGACGATCTGCTCCACAACCTCATGACCTGCATGCTTGAGTTCGTAGGTGCCGGGTGTGGCCGACACATACACCACCTGATTCAGGCATTGTTCGAATTCCACAAATTTTAACGGTCGATTATCAACTGCCGACGGAAGTCGGAATCCATACTCCACAAGCGTCCGCTTTCGTGAAAAATCCCCTTCATACATGCCGCCGACTTGAGGAATGGTCGCGTGAGACTCATCGACGATGAGCAAAAAATCCTTTGGAAAGTAATCCAACAACGTGGGGGGCGCCTGGCCCGGGTTTCTTCCGCTGAGATGCCGAGAGTAGTTTTCAATCCCGTGGCAATAGCCCATGGCTCGGATCATTTCGAGGTCAAACTTCGTGCGCTGCTCAATCCGTTGCGCCTCCAACAGCCGTCCTGACTGTCTGAAATAGCCGACACGTTCGTCGAGTTCCTCCTCAATGCCCGTAATAGCCCGCTCATAGCGATCCGGCGCAATGAGATAGTGGGTATTCGGGTAGATCGCAACCTTGGGCAGCTTTCCCAAGGACTTCCCCGTGAGCGGGTCGATTTGATGAATGGCGTCCACCACATCTCCGAAGAGTTCGATGCGCACGGATTTCGCTTCCGACGAGGCAGGGAAAATTTCGATCACATCTCCACGAGCCCGAAAGGTTCCGCGATGAAAATCCACATCATTGCGTTCATATTGAATTTCGACCAACTTCGACAAAAGCTTGTCTCGCCTCGTTTCAAGGCCGACCTCCAGATAGATCAGCATGTCATGGTAGACCTCCGGCGACCCCAGCCCATAGATACAGGAGACGGAGGACACAATCAGAACATCATTTCGTTGTAACAGCTCGGTCGTAGCGGAGTGACGCATTTGATCGATGGCATCATTGATGGAAGAATCCTTGGCGATGTACGTATCGCTCTGCGGGATATAGGCCTCCGGCTGATAGTAATCGTAGTAACTCACGAAATACTCGACGGCGTTATGGGGGAAAAACTGTTTGAATTCCTGGTAGAGTTGTCCGGCCAGAGTTTTGTTGTGCACGAGGACCAACGTCGGCTTCTGAACACGTTCGACAAGATTGGCCATCGTAAAGGTCTTGCCTGATCCGGTGACTCCCAGCAGGACCTGATGCTTGGTGCCAGATTGGATACCGGTCGTCAGTCTGTCGATAGCGGCAGGCTGATCCCCGCAGGGTTTGAAAGGGGCATCGAGCTTAAAGGGTGGCACGACAATCTCCCGTGATGCGACGGAACAAAGAGCCCATCAGCATCAACATCCTCCCACCACAGCCTTCAGAAGTAAAAAGGGCTGCCGGAACCTCCGGCAGCCCCTCATCGACAACGAAACAGATCCCGCTTTAACCGCGACCGCCCCCAAATCCGCCGCGGCCGCCGCCACCGGAACGCGGCTCCTGAGGACGCGCTTCATTGACCGTCAAGGTACGTCCACCGAGTTGCGTCCCGTTCAACGCTGCAACCGCCGCCTGCGCTTCGGCATCGGACGACATTTCCACAAATCCAAACCCACGAGATTGCCCGGTAAACTTGTCCGTGATGATCCGGGCCGAGGCCACAGATCCATGCGCCGCAAACAAGTCACTCAGCTGCTGCTCGGTCGTTGAATACGGCAATCCACCGACATAAATCTTCGCACCCATCTGGCTCCTCCTTTGACACAACGATGTTGTCTTGGACTCGAGAAAGCAACGAGGAAGGAATGGGCCGAAGACGTCAACACCACGGCGGCTTAGCTCTGGCTTCCGATCAGATTCCCGGGCTGGCCCAACACAACATCTATCCAGGCCTCATACTGTTTGCGCCGAACTTGCGCAGGCCTTTCACAAGCCGACGCTGCAATCGTACCTTAGATGTAAAGACAAAGGCAAGTTTGAAGGCACACTCAGGTTGTCAGCTGGCTCGCATTAGTAGGCCGGCGGCGAAGAAAGTGGCCGATGCGAAAAGAGTGGAATCGCGTGGAAACTATCAAACAGCATCGCAGACTTATCTGACACAACAAAACCGACCTGCCCCAATCCCAACGTCTGGTCTTCAACGGAGAGCACGAGCGTGCCATCCACAAATACCTCAATGAAGTCTTTACTGATGATCGTATTGCGCTGCACTCTGAGGGTATGCCAGTCAACCGGTTTCAGAATGATTGTCGCTTGCCCGAGAATCGTTGCGACCCCGCCGGAAAGGCGAACGAATCTAACTTGTTGCGTGGCAAGGTCCACGGTTGCACCATAGAAATTGGTCGCATCACGAGCCCCGATCACCACTCCACCTGATCCGGCGGTCCCCGGGGAGGCATGCAACCGAACACTCACATCCGGATATTCATACTGCATTCCCTCGGCCAACAGCACCTGATAGCAGAACTGCCGACAACCCGACGAGGCAACCACGACATTGGGTGGAGAGGGAGCCGTGGGATGACGTTGCACCACCCACTCAGCAAGCGGCTCCTCACGAGACACGGCTTGCACAAAACCATGAGGCAGTCCTCCGATCGGCTCTTGATCGAATGCCCACTGCCGAAAGAGCCCACCCTTGGCCTGTTGTTTCAGGTTGGCAGCCTTTTCCTCTTGCGTCTCGCGTTGAACACCGTAGCTCAGGGACGGCCCCATCATAAAAACTGTTCCGGCCACTACCAACAAACCCAGCGTCGCCAACGCTTGCCCCCCGATATGTGACGCATGAATCACCATCATCCTCAACACAGCTTCCTCTACTTGAGGCTCCCCGGTTTCTTGATCTGAAGAATGTCACGCTGTAACCGGTCCCGCTCAGCAAGAAGGGTCCGTCGACGCTTCCACCGATCCCACGTCCACCACCGCAGTTTCTCTCGAAACGTCACCATCGGAGGCGCTGCACTGCCGGCTGGAGCCTGCTGGAAGGAATAGCCCTCGTGAGTATCACGCTCCTCAAAAAACCGCCGGTACAAGTGATCGTACAATCCTTTTCCCCGCTCGCCTCCTGCCATTCTGAATCTCCATCCTCACAACATACACGTTTGCCTGGATCGCCGAGCGAATAGTACCTGGGCTCAGTACGGCTCTGCAACCGGCTTCCCCACATGCTATGATCCATCAGTATTCCACCGTTGCTCTCTGTGGTCAGGATAGCATCATGAACGCTCTCGTACCCTGCCTGAATCGGTTACTCACCTCAATAGTAATCTGCGCTGCCGCGACCTTCCTACTACAATCTCAGACCACTCTCGCACAGGGACCGGAGGCGGCGTTCCAAGCGGCCATAGAGTCACTTTCCCCAGAACGAATGGTGGCCGACATTCGAACACTCAGCGGCCCTGAGTTCAACGGACGGCAAGCCGGCACCAACTCGGACCTCGAGTCTGCACGGTGGGTGGCGCAAGAGTTTCTTTCAGCAGGCCTGCGGCTCACACGAGTGCACAACGGATCCCTGATCGTACCTTTCTTCACAGGGAAGGATGGTACCTCCTCCGGTGCGATGGCAACCCGAGTTCCTGCTCCAGTACTCACGCCGGATCCACTCGTACGAGTCGGAGCAACCGATCATCTGATCACCAAAACGCTTGGCTTGGACTATCTCCCCATTTTTGATTCGCCCTCTGCAGAAATCCAAGCCCCGATCGTCTTCGTCGGATATGGCATCGTTGATACAGCTCAACACATTGATGACTATGCCGGTGTCGACGTCAACAATTGCGTCGTGCTGTTTCTGCGAGGCAAGCCGGAATATTACGCACAGGCCATAAGCCACGCTGACAAGGTGCGGTCGGCACGAGCACGTGGGGCAATCGGCTACCTGACGGCAACCGGTCCCATCCTCCATCCCTATGAAATCCGTCGTGGGGTCACTGGAGGCCCCAGTGCCTTCTACGGTCAACTGCCTCAAGACCAAGCAATTCCCGGCGCCTGGATCAGTACTGCTCTGGCACAAGAACTTCTCCAACAATCGGATGGTACTGGTGCTGATCGCCTGCGTGTGCTTCAAGAACGTCTGAACCAAACAACCCCATCACACGCAATCATGACCGATCGGTTCGTATCGCTTCAGTGGAAGACAACGACGGAGGACGGACTGCTGATCAATGTGCTTGGAATGATCCCCGGAACCGGACCGGAAACAGTGATTATCGGAGCCCATCGAGATCACTTTGGCCGTCCCGGTGGGATCCTCTTTCCCGGTGCCGACGACAACGCCTCGGGAACGGCGGTCATCGTAGAGGTAGCACGGGTACTCGCCAAACTTCAGAGGCCTCCTTCCCGAACCATCCTCTTTGTTTCGTTCAGCGGAGAAGAACGCGACATGCTCGGCTCACGTCTGTACACCTCGCGACCTGTCCTGCCGCTCTCCCTCACCAAGGCCATGATCAACATCGATCACGCTGGAGTCGGAAACGCACGACTCACCGTCGGGGTAACTGGAATCGAGAAGGATATTGCATTAGAGGCGGGCCTGTCCGCCGGCGTGAAGGAAAGGCTAGATCTCTATGGCTTTTTCCCTGGTGGCGATCATGTCCCGTTTAAAGAAGCAGGCGTCCCGACCATCACCGTCGTCAGCGGCGGCATTCACCCACACTTCCATCAACCAACCGACACAGCCGACACGATCGAACCTAAGATCCTCAAGGCCGCATCGCAATTCGTCTTGGCCTTGACGTGGCACCTGGCCTATGGATCAACGGCTACAGAAGGCGAGTCCAGCACCATGTCTCCGCTCCCGCAACACACGCAGTGAGGCGCCGCATGCCCAACGGCAAGCATGAAACCGCGAAACGTACTCAAGGGCCGATTAGGGAAATGGTTCTAGCAACTCCGACTCAATCGGCGGCAACAAATCCGTCTGGCGCGGTGGAGGAGGCAGAACGGTTGGACTCCCGGCCTGATTCGCTCCCTGTATAAGCCCGATGGACAGTTGTGGACCAAAGGTCATCACGGCTCCGCTCCAGGCCTGACCCGTCGTCGGGTTTCGAAAGTTGTACGACTGGAAGTGCTGTCCCGGTGCGTAGAGAAACCCCTGCGTTCCCTGGTTGTCGATATACACACTTCCCCCCGGGAGCTTCAGCAGAGGCGAGACCCCGCCCGCGAACGACCGCACCCCCGAGGCACTCTGGGCCCACGCTGACACCTCGACGCAGAAGGTAACGGCGGTAAGCAGACACAGAAACACGCCTAATGAATTGATCTGAGTCATCCGAGCCCATGCGCGTCGGACAGGGTGTCTGTGAATATCCATGACGTGAACCATACAACACTTTGTAGTATGCTCTTGTATCGCTCGTTGATCAAGGAGGCACGAATGAATGGCACTTCCTCGGCTCGCATCTATCGTCTCACGATCATGGTGATCGCAGGATGGGCATGCATGTCCCTGCCACACACGGCCTGGTGTTTGGACGTGACTCAGCCGCTTCCAACGGAACGACGTGAAACTGTGTCGCTGGCTGATGCTGCAGTGCGGGCATTACAGAACAATCTCGATATCAGCATCAGCCGACAGAATCGTGAAAGTCGACTGGCTGACATCATCATTGAGCAATCGAAGTTCGACCCGAACCTGAGCATCAACGGCCAATACAATCGAACCGTGAATCCGCTCAATCGTCCCGTCTTCGGAGGAACTGGAGACTTACTTGGTCAGATCACGACCTTCGATCAACGGAACCATTCGCTGACGGTTGATGCACAGACCAACCTGATCACAGGCGGCAACTTGGACGTCAACTATAGCCCGGCTAGAAACAGCGTCAATCAAAACGTCGCACGCGGATTTCTATTCAACCCGGCCTGGACGGGAGGACTGGCGTTCACGTTCACCCAACCGCTGCTCAGGAACGCAGGAATTGCCATCAACAAGACCTTTATCAAGGTCGCTCAAAACAATGCGATCGTCGAACAGCATGTCTTTCGAGATCGAGTCATGAGCGTCATCACTTCGGTAGAACAAACCTATTGGGAAGTTGTCTTTGCCAACGAAAACCTGAAGGTTGCCCAGGCGGCCCTGAAAGCCGCCGAAGAGCTCTTGGCTGCCAACCGAGCGAAGACCAAGGCTGGGGTCATGTCGATCGTCGATGTCCTACAAGCCGAGGCCGCGATGGCCTCACGAGTGGAGCAAGTGCTAGTGGCCGAGAAAGCCATCCGCGACCAGGAAGATCAACTGCGGCGGCTCTTGAATCCCGGCGAAGAGGATCTGCGGCAAGATGTCCGCCTCACACCGGTTGATCCTCCAGTCACCGTCCTTGAACCTCTGAGCCTGCAAGAGGCCATCGACACCGCCATCGAACAACGGCCTGAAATCACACAGGCCAAGAAAAATGTCGAAACCGGTGAACTTAATAAGCAGTTTGCGCGTAACCAGTTGCTCCCGACGCTCTCCCTTCAAGGCACGATCGGACTCGCCGGCCTGGGCGGGGACTACGGTGAATCCTTCACCAGAAATTTCAGCGGCGACTTCTACAACTATGGGGCAGGGCTGGTGCTCAGCTATCCGCTCGGGAACCGAGCCGCCGTCAATACGTATAGCAAGCGCAAGCTTGAGGCACAAAACGCGGAGGTGGCCCTCGCGAATGTGCGCCAGCAGATCATCGTCGGCATTCGTGAAGCGGTGCGCCGAGTTCAGACGGATTTTAAGCGGATCGAAACGACCCGCTCCGCACGCATCATGGCGGAGAAACAACTCCAGGCCGAGCAGGAACGACTGAAAGTAGGACTCAGCACGACACGCTTCGTACTCGAGTTCCAGCGCGACCTCGCGACCGCGCAGGGCAACGAGTTACGGGCGATCGTCGATTACAACAAGTCGTTGTCCAACTTGTCTCGACACAAGGCGACCACCTTGGACCGCTATCACCTCGAACTTTCATAGCACGCTCATGACACCCGAGCCCCATCGGCTCGTTCACGGGTACGCTGTTCACATGGGAACAGCCCTGGCACTGCTCCCCATCGGAGCCACGCTCGGCTTTTACGCTCTTCCTCCTTCTCTCCAAACTCAACTGCTGGTTCAATGTACCCCGCAGTTGCTGTCCTATCTGGCACTGAGCATCTGGGCTTCAGGCACATCTGAAATCGCCAAACATCTAGGGCTGGAGCGGACGAAGTTCATCAATGGAATGAAGTGGGGGCTGCTGACAGGACTGATCCTAGGCTGCCTCAATACCTTTATGATTCTGTCGCTCTACCCATCGCTCGGTTACGACATCACCTTTTTGAAACAGACCCCCCACGGCCGGCTGCCTGCTTTGCTGATGGTACCCTGGTTCATCTGCTGCATTGCGTTCTTCGTAGAGATCAACTTTCGGGGGTTCCTCTTGGGCCGCTTGGCTGAATTCGAACGGAAGTGGAGAGGGGATCACCTCGGCAGACAGCTCGCCCCCCTTGCACTGCTGGCAACAACGCTGGTGTTTACATTCGACCCCTTCATGGTGAATACCTTTCGGCATCTCCATTGGATTGCCCTGTGGGACGGATTTGTCTGGGGAACGATCTGGCTCAGGACGCGCAATCTCTGGATCACCGTCGTCGCCCACGCCGTGGAGGTCATCATCATGTATAGTGCCGTCAGAACCGCCCTAGAATAAAGTCTGCTGGTGCAAATTCTTCTATTGGGATTATGGTGCAGAAACGGCCACAGGCCGCTATCATCTAACGGCGAGGTAAACCGGACTCATGGCTCGACCGACTCGGATTCGCGAACTCACAGTCTTGTATTTTTCACCATAATAGGCGGACCAGAGGGAAGCCCCCTGGAAAGAAAACTCTGAAGGTGTTTCAGAGAGTCTAAAATATAGGAAGGAGGATTGTCGGTGAGTGATCTCGCAAAGTATGTTGTTTACTTTCTGTTGGGTGGCACAATCGTCAGCCTGTCCACCTACCTTGGGGCTAAAGGCAATTCTTTCCTCGCTGCCATGGCCAGTACCTTCCCCGCCATCACCGCCGCCACCTTCATCCTACTGTACATGAATGGCGGTGGCGCACCCACCATCGACTACGCCAAAAGCCTCATGTGGTTTGTCCCACCCTGGATCGTCTACGTCACCGCCATGATCATGGGCATTCCGCGCCTGGGCTTCTGGCCGGCGATGGCCGGATCCCTTGTTCTCTATTTGGGGTGCGTGGGATTGGTCCGGCTTATCATCCGCTAAGCTCAGCTCTCAACAAAGAGTGATTCCGAAATGTTCGAGAAGGATCTTGGTGACCTCCGAGTCACTCCCGGCTACCATGTTGTCATTCGTTCCGTTTCGCCTGACACGCAAGGAGTGATCAACCAAGGTTTTGCGCCCATCCCTCGTTGGTATCGTGCAGATCCGTCGCTGCATAAAGATCGAATCCGGCGAATGAGAATGGAAATAATTGGCATACTGATAGTCCTCTGGCTGGCACGGATGTACCGAGAAGGAATAGAGGCTTTCCCACTGATGACGGACAAAGCATTGGAGCAAGTACTCCTCTCGTTCCACCAACCTGAGGCGAAACTGCTCACCACCCTGTGTGGCGACATGTCCTGCAACGAACGGAAACGGTTCCAGCAAACCATTTCCACCAAAACCCACATCAACTACCCACGACTCGTCCCCGAGGTCAACAAGGAGGACTTGATGGCTGCGGGGATAGGGCGGTCGTGAGCCGTACCATACCCGCGCGAGCAATCGAGTGACGGAAAACCCCAGTGCCTCCAGTAAAAGACTGAATAGTCCATTCAGCTCATAGCAGTATCCCCCGCGCCGTGCGGTGACGACCTTGGCAAACAGATCAGCCGGTTCAAGAGAGATCGAGCGACCGAGGAAATTGTCTAAATTTTCGAACGGCACGGCCAGCACATGGGCGAAATGGAGTGCGCGCAGGGTTTCAGAAGTGGAGGTGAAATCACCACGATAGTTGATCCGATTAAAATAAGCCTGAACGTCCATGGCCGATTCGCGCTCAGGAGACCCGTTCAGGAATATTATAAGGAAGTTGAAGAGATCAGGTCTACCTCCTGGCGAAAATGAAAGGAGTGCAGAGTCGCAGAATCCAGGGGATATCTTCAGGGGTATGGTGAAGCCATGAAGGATGCAAGAATAAAGCTGGCAGACACTTTCAGCCTCGTGCTATTCCACTACCACTGCTGTCCCGTTCGCACTGACCATCAGCATGCTGCTGTTCGTGCCGATTGTCTCATAGTCGATATCGATACCGACGATCGCATTGGCCCCCAAGTTCTTGGCTTGTTCCTCCATTTCTTCGAGTGCAATGGTCTTGGCCTTTCTCAGCTCCTTTTCATACCCAGCCGATCGTCCACCGACGATATCTCGGATCGACGCGAAGAAATCGCGAAAGATATTCGCACCGAGAATCGCGTCGCCGGAAACTAGTCCCAGATACTTCACCGTTTTCTTGCCTTCAAGATTGTTGGTCGTCGACAGAATCATGTGCCCTCCTGGTTAGATATTCGGCATTCTCTCATCCAACTGGCTAATCAGCAGATCCTCCCTCAACCCCATTGAAGCCCTGTGATAGGACTGCTAGCATCATTCACTTATCATACTTAGGACCAGACCGTGAAACCTAATCCTCTGCTTCCCAATCAGTCTATCAATCTCATCATCGAAGGTGCGAGGCAAAATAACCTCAAGAACATCTCGCTGCAGATTCCCCACAATCAGGTCACGGCCATTACCGGCGTGTCAGGGTCAGGAAAATCTTCGCTCGCGTTCGACACGATCTTTGCCGAAGGCCAGTGGCGGTATGTGGAATCGCTCTCAACTTACGCCCGGATGTTTCTCGACAAGGTGGCTCGCCCGGATGTCGATCGACTGATCAATGTCCGCCCGGCCATTGCCATTGAACAGAAGAATCAGGTACGCACGGCTCGTTCGACGGTCGGCACGACAACGGAGATCGCTGATCTCCTACGCCTGCTCTTCGCCAAAATCGGCAAGCACACCTGCCCAGACTGCAAACAAGAAGGCCGTTCGTTTCAACCAGACTCCGTCGTAGACGACCTACTCACTCGATGGCCTGATGCCAGAGCTATGATTCTATTCCCTCTTGCCGCTCCCAAGCCAAAAGAAGAAGCCGCATTTATCCAATCCCTCCTCACGCGCGGGTTCACCAGGGTCAAAACTCAGGATGATGTGATCGACCTCCACGAGGCTGGACAGGTAAAACTTCACAAGTCTCAATCGCTCCACATCGTTCTCGATCGTCTCGTCATCCGGGAAGACAATCGCACACGACTAGTCGAAAGTGTAGAAACAGCCTTTCGTGAAGGAGAGGGCCACTGTTCCATCGACATCATCAACCATGAACGTCAGTCTTACAGCACACAGTTTCTCTGCCAAGGCTGCGGAAGAACTTTTGAACCCCTACGGCCGATTCTCTTTTCGTTCAATCATCCGCTCGGCGCCTGCCCCGAATGCAAAGGATTCGGCAATGTGCTGCGATACGATCCTGAGCTGGTGATCCCTGATCAGACCAAGTCTCTCGCCCAAGGAGCGATCGAACCCTGGAGTAAGCCCAGCTCGGCCTGGTGGCAGAAGCAAATGTTGACCGCGATGAAAAAACATGGTGTTAACGTCGAGACTCCGTTCAAGTCACTGCCGGCGGATCAGCAGCAGTTGCTCTGGGAAGGAGCCAAATCGTTTGACGGCATTAATGACTTCTTTGAGTACCTCGAAGGCAAGCGGTACAAGCTGCACGTGCGCGTCTTTCTCAGCCGCTACCGCACGCCTTTCGATTGCCCCAGTTGCCACGGCAGCCGCCTGAAACCGGACGCGCGCTTCGTCAAGCTCGCCGGAAGCGATATTCACGAGACGACGGAACGAACGGTGGAGGGTCTGGCAGGGTGGGTGGACTCCCTGCCGCTCCGTCAGTCCGAACAGGAGATCGCCTCGGATATTCTCCGGCAACTCAAGGCAAAGCTCAGTTTTCTGATACGCGTCGGCCTTGGGTACCTAACCCTCAATCGCCAAACCAAGACGCTGTCCGGCGGCGAAGCCCAGCGAGTGGCGTTGGCGAATCAGCTCGGTTCGCGACTGGTCGGTACGCTCTACGTACTCGACGAACCGACCATTGGGCTCCATGCTAGGGATACCGATCTATTGGCCGGCATCCTCCGTGACCTCGCAGCGACCGGAAATACCGTCGTGGTCGTCGAGCATGACCGCCGCATGATTGAGTCTGCCGATTTCCTCGTCGAACTGGGCCCCCAATCCGGTGAAAAGGGTGGTGAGATCGTCTGTGCAGCACCAACGAAAGAGTTCATCCAAGATCGTCGGGCCACAACTGCGCGATACTTGCGCGGTGAAGAAGAGATCCCCCAACCTCAGTCGAGACGAACCGGGAACGGCAAGGCGCTGGTGCTCGCCGGGGCCACGGAACACAACCTCAAGGATCTCTCCTTCCGTATCCCCCTCGGCATGTTGATCTGTGTGACCGGCGTGTCTGGTTCCGGAAAAAGTACGCTAGTTGAAGAGACGCTCTATCGAGCCGTGGCCAGGGCCTTTCGTGTGGCATCCCTGCCCATGGGACGGTTTACAGCAATCAAAGGTATCGAGCACCTCAGGGGCATCCGTCTGATCGATCAACAGCCGATCGGGCGTACGCCACGATCTAACCCCATCACGTACCTGAAAGGCTTCGACGAAATCCGTCAGCTGTTTGCCGCGGAACGGGAGGCTCAACGGCAGGGACTGACACCAGGACACTTTTCGTTCAACGCCGCCGGTGGCCGCTGTGAACGCTGTGAAGGCAGCGGCGTAGAGAAGTTGGAGATGTACTTCTTCGAAGATATCTACGCGCCCTGTGAGACCTGTGACGGCAAGCGCTTCAACGCAGAAGTCCTCAAGATTCATTGCCGCGGTAAGAATATCGCTGAAGTCCTCAATATGACCGTGGAAGAAGCCGCTTCATTCTTCACCGGAGCGCCGAAGCTACAAGATAAGCTCCATCTGCTCTCCTCAATCGGGCTTGGCTATCTTCGCCTAGGCCAATCCGCGACCACATTATCAGGCGGAGAAGCCCAGCGATTGAAGATCGCCGCCGAACTCAAAGGTGCCTCAGCCAAAGACATCCTCTATATCATGGATGAGCCCACCACCGGTCTGCATTTTGAGGATATCAAGAAACTCCTCGCCGTCCTCCACAAACTCGTGAACGCCGGGAACACAGTGGTCGTCGTTGAACACAATCTCGATGTCATCAAATCCGCGGACTGGATCATCGATCTCGGCCCTGAAGGCGGCGCCGCGGGAGGACAGATTATCGCCGAAGGCCGCCCAGAAGAGGTGGCAAAGGTGGTTGAATCACATACAGGGCGGTTTCTGTCGGATATCCTTCAGGCCAGAACCCCTCAAGGTTGAGGCGACGACGGATTGAACATCCGCCGCCGCCTCGATACGCGGAGGAGATCACTTTGGAATCAGCAAACCTTCTCCAAGGTATTGATGCTGACATGCGGCCATTGAATGAGGCCTGGGCAACAGCCGGGAGGCAATCCATCTACACGCAGGAAGAAATCCAGCATGACTAACTGGGAATATTGCAGACGCAGTTTCGGCTTCCCATGCTTGTCCTTCTCTTTCAACTCCTGAATCCAAAAGGTGGACTTCATGACCGTCGCATTGGCCTGCCTCACAATAAAGGGGATGTTCACCACGCCACCTGTCGGATGCGTTGAGTCAACATCCAAGACCGTGGTGCGTTCGATCTCAATACCTTTATTCGCCTCCTCGAGGAGGTCGTTCGGACTGATGGGGTTGAACAAGCCCTGGAACAGATTGTCATTATAATGTTAGTATGGGGCCAGATAGGGATTCTTCAGGTCTTGATCAACCCCGATCGGCAAACCGTTGATGTCAGGAATGCTTGGGCCGCCCGCGTGTTCACTACTCTGACCTAAGGCCAACACCGAATCGCCGTGAGGGATACTCGCAAGCCGCGCAATGTTCAGACTGTCCGTCATGCCGTTCGTCATATGCAACCACAAACCCGGTTCATGATGAATGGCAGCACCAGCCGGACCAGCCAGGCCGCTCTTCGGGAAATCATCGGCGGCGATTTGTTTGATGCTCTGTTGATAATCGAGCGTCACGAGAAACTGATCGGTATTCGCAGGAGTCCCCGGAGAGAGACGGACGCCACGATTCGGAACAGCCTTATCGACCAGTGTAAACTCAAGTTCTTCGTTGTATTGATTGACCAGTAACCGATAATTGAGTGGAAAGGGAACTCCCTGCGGCGGCGCCACAAAGGGCAGCGCGATCATATTCCATCCACGCCCCTGTAAATTCGGCATGTTCGCCCATTTCCCTGGAAGCAGCTTCAACGGTCCAAGTTCCGGGTCATTGGGCTTGGGATCTTTTTCAATCCTCCGTGTTGTATTCTGGAGTTCCGCTGGTTTCGTTTTCATCCCAATATCTCCTTTTCGTTGAATTGGTCATGCGTGGCAGCAACCGATATGAACATCTCTTCGCCCAGTGAGAGTAGGGAACCGCTCAATCAGGTATCAGGTACCCTCGACCTCCCTTCTTTCATTCACCAATTTCCCCACACCCTATGGGCAATACGTGAGTCGACAGAAATTCTTTGCAGCTCGACTCGTGCGTGACTGCTCATTCACGTACAGCAAGTGAGATGCCATCGCAGAAACATTCACACCGACCAGCTATACCGGCAGTCCTCATCTCTTTACTTTCAGTGAGATATGCCCATGAGACAAGCACCACGCAAAAGGAACCCATTGCTCGAAGCGCTTAAGCATGGATCAAAAACAATTCAGGGAGTGTGTCGGATGTGATACGTCATACGCAGTCCCGCTCCGACAGTCTGTTCCGTTTCAGAGCAGGGGTAACCGGTGACGCCAGGAATAATATAGGTATCTACCGCATATCTTACTTGGCGACACACCAGTACATTCACCAGTGCAGACCAGTCCATGGGTATGCGGGAGGATGCATGGGATCAATGATGTGGTTCTTGAATCGAGTGCCAGCAGGTGTTACCTGCTCTGCAGCGGCGAGCTACTTATCTTGCTTGACAGGATTTTGCGCCGGTTACCGCTTGTCCAGACCAAGCTTGTCTTTCCACTCTTCGATATAGACCTGGTCGACCGGTAGCTCTGCCTGTGCAATCTTTTCGAGATCAGCCTGATCTTGCAATCGTCCTGCGATCATCTTCATCAAAATAAGATCTTCCAACGTGAGGATGCATACAACCTGACTACCAAACAATATCCGTCTCTTCCAGACAAGAGCCGACTGTAAAAACTCTGAATCGGCCAACAGCAGGTCGACCACGGTCTCTCGGTTCTCTCGGATTCCAGTACAACACCAGATCGAAATACCCCTGAACTTCATGGGCGTCGAATGGACAATGGTCGACGTAAAGACCGAGGAGATCAGGGACTGAATCGTCTCCCGAGACGGCGAATCAAGCAGGATGAGAATATCAACATCGGTGGTGGCGCGAGGCTCAACCAACACGCTGAATGCCCAACCACGGGCCAAGGCATACTGAGCATTCCGGCGATCGAACTCGTTGAGAAGCTCGGTCAATATCTGGCCGAGGTCTGATTCGCCTGCCATGCCCGTTCTTTTGCTAAGCGGATCTCGTGCATCACGTCTGCCATAGTGTATGCCTGATTCTGCTGCCGTAGCGCAGCAAGTCGTAAGGAGAGGGCTAGTTCGGTAAGTTCAATCCCTCTCTGGAGGTTGGCGGACATCCGCTCCCGTTCTTGCTGCTCCCCCTGTGGATACATGAATACTTTAGCCGTGAATGGAGTGTACTAAACGCCCGAGTCCCGGCAATTGAAGGGCGATTCACCTGCTACACCTCTGGCGTGTCACCTTTAGCCGCCTGCTGTTCGGCTGCCAGCTTTTTGTGCAGATACTTCTTACTGACGGTCGTGATGAGAAAGGAAAGTCCAATGGCAATCGGGACAAAGATCGCCGAGGCCACATTCGCATTACCAAGCCAACCAACTTCATACAGCCCCTTGAAGACGTATCCTGCCAGGCCGGCTAGATAGTAGGCGATCACAATGACAGACAGGCCTTCAACGGTATGCTGGAGGATCACTTGGCTCTTCGTCGTCTTGTCGACACTCTGGAGGAGCGTGAGGTTTTGTGACTCCACAATCAAGTCGATCCGGGTGCGAATAATCGCAATGATCCCTTCGAATCCTCCGCGGAGCGTATCGATCCGGCGCAAGAGTTGTTGATACCCTTCCGCCACACCGGTAATACCTCCCAACACATAGTCGGAGATGGGACGGTAGGAGGCTGTCGGCTGCTCCGCCAACGAGGCCAACGTGGCATGCACGATCTTATCGTACGGAATCGAAGCCGACAATTCGAAGTGCAACTTGCCGGCTATGCGATTGGTTTTCAGCAAGTCTTGCGTGAGGCTGTTCAACCATCGCTGCAACGTCTCAGGATTGGCGTGACCGATATGCCCCGTAATGATTTCTCGCTGCTGGAGATGCACTTGTTCGAATTTATAGACCTGATCAATCGCGGCAGAGAAGAGCGGTTTCTGCATCAGCAGAAGATGGTAGTAGGTTTCGATCCGTACAATTCCATCCACGATGTCTTTTAAGCGCGAGTGGTCCCCTTGCAGCGGGCCGACGCTCACCCAGTATCGTTCTCGCCCATGGTTGTCCGGAGTAAAGCTAGTTACGACAGCGGCCTGTTCATTGTAAATTCGGCTGCCGTACAGCACAGGTCCCGGCAACTGCCCTCGCACCTCATCCCGGGAAGGCAGGGCACCGGTCTTCAGCACAATATCCAACCGACAGACGACAGAACCAAGTGGCGTCAACGAGACAGGGGCAGCTGGAAACGTGAGTGGCCCAAACGTGAGCAGGCTCGCCGGCGATGAAGGCACATGCCAAAATTGATAGTTATAGTATTCCGTATGGGCTTGCCAGATGAGAATGAGGCGATCTCCATTCTCGGCTTCCTTCACGCCATAGCCAAAATTGTCCCGCAGCTCGATCCGCTCATCGGGAACATTGAATCGCTCCAGTAACGATTGAAATTCAGCTCGGCTGGCCGGCCGCTGCGTGGGTGGGTCGGACATGCGAAACGCTTCATACTGCACATGGGCCGGCGCGCGAAGCCACTCGCTGATCGGCTGATGCGGCTGTTCATGCAGTTTCTTCAGAAATGATTCGCCGTCTTCCCGATTGAAGCCCGCCTGAGTCACAAATCTCTCCTCTACGAGAATGAAGTACGGCCTTAACACTCGCCGCGATCTATTGCACTACGAGTCTGCCGAAACACTCGGTTCTTACTTGTAAGGCCGCTGAAATGTTCCCTGCGGCACACACACCACAGTTAATTGAGGATGCTCAAAAGGCCATCCAGCAAGGCCGCAGCGAGCGAAGCGGTGAGGCGTACGCTTCGGTACGTTGAGCCTCTGAGCGAGGCGAGAACACTGCTGGGGGGCTTTTTCAGCATCCTGCTAATGATGCGTGAGTGATGAGGAGAGAAGCAAGAGGAGCGGGTTCAGTTACAGGATGGATCAAACGGCATTTCGGCGTATGGCTGATAGGTTTCGCCCAACGTGCACAAGATGTCTCCCCACACACGCGTCGGATCCTTTTCAAACACAGCCTGTGGATTGGCAGGAAGAGTCATCCACGAGCCGGTTTTCATCTCGCCTTCCAGCTGACCAGGTCCCCATCCAGAATAGCCGAGATAGGCCCTGAAGAATTCTTTCGTGCCGGCGGCAGTGAGAATCCGTTCAACCATCCCGATATCCCCACCCAGACAGACTCCGTCGAAGACATGGTGCGCATTGTCCGGAAACTGGTCGCCCCGGTAGAGCAGCATCACCTGATTGGTTTGGACAGGACCGCCGGCATACAAAACATGACCGGTCCCTTCGATGACCGGGATCTGCGGCAGAGCCTCCGAAATGGACATGGCAGTGGGCCGATTGACAATGACACCCAGTGCGCCCTCCGGTCCATGCTCGCACAGCAACACCACGGTCTGGCGAAAATTTGGGTCGCGCAGGCCTGGAGCGGCGATCAGAAACATGCCCTTCCGGAGTTCCGTACTCATGAGCGAAATCCTACCCTGCCCATGCAACTTGTGCAAGCTCCAGGCTTCTCTCAGCAGAATGCATGTGAGCGGTTATAACTTGTATAGGGATGCACGTCGGTCACGAAGCAGGTCATTGTAGCGATTGAGACTCTTATTGCGGGCTTCAGCCGGATCGATCTCAATGATGGTCAGTTCTTCTTTGTCACGAGATGCTCTCTGTATGATCACGCCTTTCGGTGTGACGATTTCACTCTGGCCGATATAGGTCAAGGGATCCTTACCGCCGCGCGCCTCCCGACCGATGCGATTGCACGTCACGGCAAAGACTCGATTTTCAAGGCACCGAACAGGCATCGAATCCGGGCAGTTCGGTAAAACGAGATTGGAGGGATGGCAAATAATCTCGGCGCCCTGTATCGCCAAGGTCCGGGCAGCCTCCGGATAGTACCAATCGAAACAAATCATGACGCCGATCTTGGCGACGCCGATATCCCACACCAGAAATCCAGAATCACCCGGCGTGAAGAACTGGGTCTCTTCATAAAACAGATGGGTTTTTCGGTAACACCCCAGAAACCCTGAGGGCCCTACCACCACGGCGGAGTTGTAACAGATTGATCCGGATCGCTCAGGCAATCCAGCCACAAGGTGCATCTTGCGACGTTTGGCGATATCCACCAGCCGACGAACCGTCGGGCCATCCGGGACCGGCTCGGCCAGCCTCTGCACCTCCTCGCGAGACACGAATTGATAACCGGACGCGAACAATTCCGGAAGTACGAGGAGATCGGCATCCGCCTGGTCCAGTCTTGCCGCTACCACATCAAGATTGGCAGCAACTTCGCCGAACTGTGGATCACACTGATAGAAACCGACTCGCACCAGATCACCCCTCTAGACAAGAACGGGTAGGGATCATCTCCCTACCCGTTCTTAACTCACAACTGTGAGCTGACACTTACCGGCTCTTGGCGTTACTTCACTTCAGCCAGATGCGTGGCGCCACCGTCAGCATGCTCCGTGCATGCCTCTGCGTGTCCGGCTTTGCCATGCTTCACCGCTTCCGTGAGATGCTTCACTCCCTCGAGCAGATGAGGGTTTTTCCCACCCGCAGCCGTTGCATGCTTCAGCGCTTCTTCTGCATGCTCCACACAGGCGTCGGCGTGGCCTTCTTTGCCATGCGATGCCGCACCCCTTGCATGTTCGACCGCTTCCGCCACATGCTTGTCACCGGCCAATGCGAGACCATTCAACAGCGGGGCCCCGAGCAATAGACCTCCCCCAATCACCAGTAACGCACTACGAAGCACTCTTCTCATCATGGCTGCCTCCTTGATGGGTGAAGATTCGCAGTTCAGACGACTTCCATACTTCATAAATTCACCTTACACAGCGTGTCTTGAACCTGTCAAGAAGGTTGGGGAGCCGAGGAAAATCCAAGAATTTTCTGCAGAGCCTGCAAGTCTTTCTCGACCGGGGCAGCGAAGTCTCGACTCCACTCCCACCATGATCCCGGATAGTTACTGACTTTTGAATACCCCACCAGCTTGAGGATAAAGTACAGCCAGGCCGATCGCACCCCTCCAGTACAATAGCAAATCACGTCCTGGCTTGGCTGAACGCCCTTCGCCTCCAGCATTTCCTTGATACGTGTGATGTCCTTGATCGTGGCATCTTTGTTTAAAAAGCCGTTCCACGCCAAATGAATGGCTGACGGAATATGCCCAGGCCGAGGTATCCCCGATACTTCTTTCCCCAGGTACTCTTCAACGCTCCGGGCATCCAGAATCGCCGCCTGGGGATGAGGCATCTTCACGATCGTTTTCAGATCGTCCTTCACCATCATCAACGCCTGCACCGGTCTCGCCGTAAAGTTACCCATCGTTGCCGACACTGGCCCATGCTCGAAGGGCCGCTTCTCTGCCGTCCACTTCACCCATCCCCCATCCAGGATACGCAGACGTGGGTGCCCCAGATACTCCAACATCCAAAACATCCGCCCTTCATCCCCCCAATTGTCAAAAGGATTCGAATAGATCACGACATCACTCTCGTCATTGATCCCAAGACGACGAAGGATCTGTTCGATCTGGACGAGGTCTGGATTCAGCAATCCCTTCGCGACGGCCTTGGGGTCACTGTACTCATGCCACGTCGAATGGACGGCCCCAGGAATATGGCCACCGAATTCATAGGCCGCTCGGCCACGGACATCAATGACGACCAGCCCAGGTCTCCCCAATTGTTCTTGGAGTGTCTCAGTATCGATCAGCAATGGATGGTTCACGATTCATTCCTTTATAAACCAGCTGCGCTGGATTCACGCACTCACTAAGGCTTTGATGTGGGCATCCACGGAGTAGGCCAACGCAGTGAGATTGTAGCCGCCTTCGAGCGAAGACAGGATGCGGCCATGAGCATGGCGCTTGGCAATCCCAGCGACAATGTCTGTCAGGTCTGCGTATCCGGCCTCCGTCAATCCCATACTGGCCAACGGGTCGTCTTTGTGAGCATCGAATCCCGCTGAGATCATCACAAACTCCGGCTTAAATGCATCGGCTGCTGGCGCGAGCGATTTGAGGAAGATCGCATGATACTCATCATCACCCTCCCCGGCCTCCATGGGCACGTTGATGGTAAATCCTTCCCCAGCTCCCTTGCCTCGCTCGGTCCCTCGACCTGTGCCGGGGTAGTGGGGATATTGATGCGTACTGAAAAAGAGCACGGAAGGATCCTCCTCAAAACTGTGCTGTGTCCCGTTCCCATGGTGCACATCCCAATCGACGATGAGCACCCTGGTGAGCCCGTATTCCTTTTGGACATAGCGCGCGGCAATCGCCACGTTATTGAAGAGACAGAACCCCATCGCACGTCCAGCTTCAGCATGATGTCCTGGCGGACGGACAGCACAGAAGACGTGCTCCACCTGATTGGCCATGATGGCATCGACCGCTGCCAAGGCACCACCCGCGGCTAAGTAGGCAGCATGCAACGAGCCCGGCGACATCGAGGTATCCGGATCCAGTGAGACACGCCCCTCCGTGGGCGCATGCCGATTCAACGACGCCACATAGCTCGGCGAATGGACCTGAATGATCCATTCATCTTCCGCTCGTCGAGGCTCAATGCGAGTCAACTGAGCGGCAGTACCACTCTCCTCCAATCGCTGCATGATCGCACGAAGCCGATTAGGCGATTCCGGATGGCCCGGCCCCATATCATGCTCAAGAAACGCTGGATGGTAGACGAGGCCCGTTTTGCCCATAACAACTACTCGTGAAGCGTGAAATGTGAAGCGTCGTTCGTCCGATTCACTCCCTTTCTCAAACGAGATACGCTTCACGTAATACGAAACACGTCCCCAGAGTATCACGCAGAAAACGTCATAGACAATGTGCCGACGGCGCTGCTATCGTCCTCACACGGAGGAAAATAATGCCAAATCCTAGAATTGAACCGCTCAAGAAAGTGCTCGCCATCGATCCGAACGACGATGTGGCCTGGTTTGGATTGGGGAAAGCCTACATGGACGACGGGAACTTTGAAGAAGCCGCCAAGACGCTGCAACAATGCATCACGGTGAAGCCGACCTACTCCGCCGCCTACTTCGCACTGGCACAGTCACTCCATAAACTGAATCGAATCGACGAATGCCGTACAATCTGTGCAACTGGCATCGACGTCTCCACCAAGAACGGTGATGCCATGGTCACGAAGAATCTCGAACTGCTCAAAAGCTCATTACCTTCCTGACATGTTGCGACTCGCCAACGGCCTTTTTATTCTGAGATCGTGATCAGAATAATGGCAGTATGGCAGCAGTTACAATATTTGACCAATAGAGTCGCTCTGCAGTTCTGAGAGTGAGGCTAACGCTAGTGGGTTCTGAATCAACAACCGCACTCGCGGGTAAGCTTTCTGGTGTTGTGGACGCTCCACCACTTCGACATTGGCCAGTCTCGTTCCGGCTTTCGAAGGCAAGGGCTCAACATCCCACAGGGAGATCAGCACGGCGCTCAGGCTCGGGACCTTGGTGAGTAACACCGTCACCGTCCCGGCCAGCATTTTCAGATCCAACCAGATCTCTTCTGGCCTAGTCGCTCTGTCACCCTGCAGATCGGCCCGTGGGATCGAGATCCCAAGCACGACCGGATCACAATAGTCAGCGAGTTGTTTGGCCTTCTGACGAATGCGCGCCAGAATCCGGTGCGTGAGGATCACACCCCGATCTTCCTCATCCCCAGTCACTTCATCGAGGTCGAGCCCACGGAGCGGCAGCCGTTGCCGTTCCGCCGATCCCACCATGGTGGTGACTTCCACGAAAAACCGTTCACCTCCGACACGGCATTCGAGGTCTGCTGTACGTGCCTGGGATTCTGGCAGAAACGTGACATGGACCCCGGTGCGAATCAGCTGGGTAGCCAATTCCAATTCAGCGAGCGCGGATTCCCGTACCCCGTAATCATAGTGTGTGAGACGACGAACGAGTCGGTTAAGGCGCAGATAGCTCGATTGGTCCGCACAATGTCGCTGGAGGGAAGACCACTGCTCATGGAGGCTACGCGACAGACCTTGTTCCTCTCGCTTCCACGCAGGCACTTGTCCTGGATGCTCACCGTGAAGCGGTGCAACCAGCCTGAACGTCCTTCGTGGGCGAAATCTCGCCATCGCTCATACCGATGCCGAATCTTCATCGTCGTTGGGTGACAAGCCAAGCGACTCCGGTCGACGCTGTGCCACCTCTTCATACAAATCGTCCAGCCATCGGCCGGCACAACCCAACACCTCACGGACCAGCGGTTCCGGCTGACCGGTTCGCCTGATCGTCCATTGCGACACGTACTCTAGGAGCGTCTCTCGGTCAAATTGCCGGCTGGACTGCGTCGCCAACGTCACAAGTTCACCCAGTCCAATGTGCAAGATCTCCGCGACCATGTCCTTTCCATACGACGTGCTGGCCGTCACATATTGAATGGCGCGATTGATTTCTTGTTCAGTCATGGCTACGACGCTAAAAACCTGTCACATTCTCGGCACCTCCGTCAATGCAGGCACGCGGGGTCCGCCTGCAGCCTCACATTTTTCTCTTCTCCCAAATGAGACCGATGATATGATCGGCCATTATTCGATTCACGTATCAAGGAGTACCCGATGGCCCGAACATCCGCGACGCAACCTGTCACCAAACGAAGCCGCTCGACCTTTCCCGACCGCTGGGACCTCACCCAGCTGGTCAACGATCCAGTGACGGACATCGCCGCCCAGCTTGCCGATCTGGAATCGAAGGTCGTGAAGATCGAAGCCGCACGATCGACAGTGACCCCCTCCATGTCCAGCCATGATTTTCTCACACTGCTCCAGCTCAGCGAGGAGATCGCGCAGGGTGCATCGCGTCTCGGGGCCTATACCTATCTGCGGTTTTCCGAAAACACGAAGCATGCCGATGCTCGTTCATTGAAGACCCGGGTGGAAGAACAGCTGACCGGCCTGACGAATCGATTACTGTTCTTCGAACTCTGGTGGCAGGGCGTAGACGACGTCAATGCGGCACGCCTGATGGCTGATGCAGGCGATCTGCGCTATCACCTGGAGACCATCCGGCGCTTCAAGCCGCACACCCTGTCCGAGCCGGAAGAAAAGATCCTCAACCTCAAGAACGTCACCGGCCGAAGCGCCGTCCACACCCTCTACGATGTCGTGACAAACGGATTCACCTTCACCATGACCGTCGGCGGGAAGAAAAAGACCGTCAATCGGGAAGAGCTGATGACCTACGTGCGAAACCCGAAGGCTCCCGTCCGTCAGGCTGCCTATCAGGAACTCTATCGTGTCTTTGCAACCCAGCGCGACTTGTTGGGAGAGATCTACAAAACGCTCGTGAATGATCTGAAATCGGAAAACCTCGGGCTCCGCTGTTTTTCTTCTCCCATCGCCAGTCGCAATCTCAGCAACGACGTACCGGACCAAGCCGTCGACGTCCTCCTGGCGTCCTGCGCGAAGAACGCCGACATCTTTCAGACTTATTTCAAACTCAAAGCCAAGATCTGCAAAATCAAGTCGATGAGCCGATACCATCTCTACGCACCGCACCGGACAGAGACAAAAGCGTACAAGTATCCTGATGCCGTCAAAATGGTGCTCGACGCGTACCGGGGATTTTCGCCTCGCCTAGCGGATTTAGCGGAGCAGGTATTCCGCGACCGACACATCGACGCCCCGACACGCCCTGGCAAACTGGGCGGCGCCTACTGCTACAGCATCGTTCCAGGCATGACGCCCTATGTCATGCTGAACTACACAGGGGAAGCCCGAGACATTGCGACGATGGCACACGAACTCGGCCATGCCGTCCATGGCATGCTGGCCAAAGACCATTCCACCTTCACATTCCATTCAACACTGCCCCTAGCGGAAACCGCATCAGTCTTTGGGGAGCGCATTCTCTCCGACGCGTTGATGTCCCAGGAACGGAACAAAGCCGTTCAGCAAGGCCTGCTGTTGGGCCAATTGGACGACATCTATGCCACCGTACTGAGGCAAGCCTACTTCGTTCGTTTTGAAAAGTTGGCCCATCAGATGATCGCGGGCGGTGCAACGGCCGATCAATTGGCGAAGACCTATGGACAGGAGCTGCGGCAACAGTTCGGGAAGGCCGTAAAGGTACCGGATGAATTTCAATGGGAGTGGCTGACCATTCCTCATATTTTTGCCAGCCCGTTCTATTGCTACGCCTACAGCTTTGGAAACTTGCTCGTGCTGGCACTGTACCGCATGTACAAGGAACAGGGCCCTGCGTTTGTCCCGAAGTATCTGGATCTCCTGGCCACCGGCGGTTCGCAGTCGCCACAGCAAATCCTCGCTACCGTCGGTGTCGATATGACTTCCGAAGCCTTCTGGCAATCGGGGTTCGATACGATCCGAGAGATGATCGAACAGCTGGAAGAAACGATGTAAGTCACAAGATTGGCGATGACAGAGATGATGATGTCAGGCATTGCGTCGGGAAACAGAAGGACGACTGCGAAGAGGCGGGATGTCATCCTCCTGCAAATCTCGCCACTCCCCTGGTTTGAGATCACCTAGACGAACGGCTCCAATGGCGATACGAACCAGCCGCAAGGTGGGATGACCGACCGCTGCTGTCATGCGACGAACTTGACGATTCATACCCTCATGGATTGCGATCTCCAGCCAGGCTGTTGGGACGTGTTTCCGAAACCTGATCGGCACTGAACGTTCAGGCAGCATGGGCTCCTCAGCCAGTAGCCTCACCGTTGCTGGTCTCGTCCGCTTTCCGCCCAGCACTACTCCTTGACTGAGTTGTGCGATCGCTTGTTCATTGGGGACCCGCTCAACCTGTACCAGATACACTTTCGGTAGCTTATGCTGTGGATCGGTAATCCGGTGGGCCAGGTTGCCATCCGAGGTCAAGATCATGAGTCCCTCGCTATCCTGATCAAGACGCCCCGCCGCATAGACATCGGGTATGCTGACATAATCCGCCAGCGTTGGTCTCCCCTCTGGATCGGTAAAACATGGCAACACCCCGTAGGGCTTATTGAATGCGATGGTGCGGATAGACATGCTCACCTCGAGCGCTACGCCGATCGTTTACTCCCATCTGCCATCCATTTCCAGCCAGAGAGACGCGGGAATGGGCACCTAACCCACATTATTCATGAACGCTTCTACTGCAACCGCCGATACGCCGCTGCGACAAGCCTGGCCTCGCCTTTCTCGTGGCCAGGCGGGCAGGCTCGCCCTTCGGGACCTCAACATACTGTTTCAAGTATGCCTCGGTCGCTCAGGGCTCCGCGTGCCCGTCTCGCCTGGCGTCTTGGCGGTTTCGTCACGAACCGTCATGAATAATGTGGGCTAATAGGCCTCCAGTAGAGCGTTTTGCATGAGTTGACAGAGCACCCACTATCTGGCATACTGAGAATGCTTCTCATAATCGCAAAAGGGAGAATTCCATGTACATGTGCCTGTGCAAAGGAATCACCGAATCGGAGGTCCGAGCAGCGGGTCGGGCCGGAATCGTGATGGCCAACCAACTCAAAACCAAGTTTGACCTCAAGTGTCACGGCTGTTGCGGACGCTGCGCCAAGAACATCCATGAATTTGTCGAGGTCGCCGCGCAAGGAGCTGGCTCCTCTTGCCCCAGGCTATAGACCTGCGATCTTCCTGAAGCCTCACCGAACCATTCACCACCTGCAACGTACAGCGCTCCCCCACCGGATGAAACCCTATCCGATCGTTACACCATCGTTGTAGAAATAACGTTTCTGTGCAAGAACGGGTTTACTTGGAAGGGGCTCTGCTGATCAGTTTGGCCACATCTGCGACTCGTTGACCCAGAGCCCTCGCATCGGCCAGTTCGCCCTTGTCTATCCCCGGACTGTCGCCTTCTGTTGTGGCGGATGCTCCGAATGCACCTCCGCCGCTTACTACGATCATCTGATTGCCCAGCATGGCGGCGAGAATCGTCAGCATCGTCACTTCCTTGCCGCTGGAGACCTGCCCTCCGGTCGCAAACGCCGCACCGACTTTGTTCTTCATTTTGAACTCGGGAAACACACCGAACTTGAACTGCCAGTTGTCGAAGAACGTTTTGACCTCTCCAGACATGTTGGACCAGTAGACCGGTGACCCGACGATCACCGCATCGGAGGAGAACAGATCTTCCGCCGTGACCAGATTTACACGTCTAAGCACCACCACGGTATTCGGCACAGACCGGGCCCCCTCAACGACCGCCTGCGCCATCCGCTCTGTATTGCCGGAAAATGAGTGGTACGTCACGAGAATCTTCACGACTGGAGAGGCCTCGTCCGCCCAGGATCTCGAGGCACAGCCGGTGGAGAGCGCGAAGAGCAGCAGGGCGATAGCAATAAAAGACAGGGAGGGGTTTGAAGAAGAATACTGCGTGCAGCGTGCGGCCACGGGGTGATGGTCCAGATAAAAAACGGTCAGATGCTTAGTGTCGGAATGTCTCTTCCTCCATATGCTCTTCCACCGACACTTCGGTCAGCGTTCCCCGATAGGTGCAGCGGTGACAACGAATCCGCCACTCCTCGATCCATTTCTCCTGAACATAAGACTGACGACACCCAGGACACACGAACACGCCTTTTTTGTACAACACCCGCCGCTTCTCTTGCATAAGTTCCTCGCTTGATCAGCGATGGAGAATCGCACAAGACGCGACGAGATTGCAACATGATGAGACCCATCACCCGCCTCACCCAGCCAGCCTTCTTGACTGAAGAAGGTCGCGATCATTAGGATGCACGGATGCGCCAAGAACTCTCAGCTGGGCTTGCTCTTTATCTCGTCATCACCGGTGGATTCCTTGCCATCGACGTACCGGCAAGCCACGCCGCGGGATCTGATCTGGTCTCCATTCAAACGCCGTCGGGCGTCACGATCAAGGCTGAAGTTGCCGACACACCATTAAAGCGCTCGGTGGGGCTGATGTATCGAGACCACCTCAAGAAGGACCACGGGATGCTGTTTTTCTTCGGCCAACCCCAGGCCTGGAACTTCTGGATGAAGAATACCAAGATCGCGCTCGACCTCATCTGGATTGACGGAAAGAAACGCGTGACACACATCGAGCGCAATGTGCCGATTTGCACGAAGAGTGATGACACCTGTCCGCAATATCGCCCGAACAGTGATGACGCAGTGTACGTTCTTGAGATCGCTGGAGGAACGGTTGACGGATATAAGATCGAGAAAGGATCAAAATTACAGTTCGGCCAACCCTAACCATCCAGAAAACTACTCTGGCGCTTCAGACAACATACTGCACCCTGATCCCAAATGAAGCCCGACCCTCATACCCTCATCCTGATCAATGCTGCCACGACCGAATTCGCCGGGAGGTAATCACACCATCGATCCGTTCAATGGTTTTCAGGACTCGATTCAAATGAGCCGTGTCGGCAACCTCTACAATAAAATCCAACTCAGCCTTACGGTCTTCCCGCGTGATGATTTCAGCGCGGCTGATATTTGCTTTGCATTCAGCGATCGCCGAAGAGACATTCGCCAACACACCGGTCCTATCTTCGGCAATGACGGCAATCTTGACCGCATGGAGGCTGGGAGCAGCGGTATCCCACTCCACCTCCACCAACCGAGCCCGGTCATAGTCCAATGCCTCCAGATTCGGACAATCCACGGAGTGGATCGTGAGGCCTCTTCCTCGAGTGATGTAGCCTAAGATTCGATCGCCGGGAACCGGATTACAACAGCGGGATAACTGCATCAGTAAATCACGTCCACCCTTGACCTGAACACTCTGTTCTCCACCTCGGCCGCTCAAGACCTTCTGCGATGTCGAGGGTTCAGGTACAACCGGAGTGGTCCCGGATGCCGGTGTAACCAGCCGATTCACAACCTGGGCCGTCGCGATATGACCAAATCCAATGGCAATCGTCAGTTCATCGGTCGTTTCATATCCTTCTTGCTTGGCAACCTCAACCAATTCGCTCGACTTCAATACTTGAGCAGGGGCTAATCCATGCCGACGGAATTCCGTCTCCAGTAATCGCCGACCAATCTCTAAGCTTCGCTTCTGCTCCTCGGCTTTAATCCAATGTTTGATTTTTGTCTTCGCCCGTGAGGTACGGACAAACTTCAGCCAATCTTTGTGCGGCGTCTGATTCGGCGAGGTCAGAATTTCAATCGTATCGCCGCTCTCCAACTCGTATTTGAGCGGCACAATCTTGCCGTTCACCTTTGCCCCCACACAATGGTCGCCGACCTCGGTATGGATCGCATAGGCAAAATCAACCGGAGTCGAGTCTTTCGGTAACTCTTTGACCGTTCCTTTGGGCGTGAAAACATAGACGACGTCATGAAACAATTCGAGCTTCACTGAATCCATAAACTGACGATTGTCCGGCAAATCGCTTTGCCATTCGATAAACTGCCTCAGCCATCCAAAGGCTTTGCTGTCCTTATCCTGAACACGCCCCTGCTCCTTATATTTCCAATGCGCCGCAATCCCATATTCGGCCACGCGATGCATTTCTTCGGTTCGGATCTGGAATTCGACATGCTCGCCCTTGGGCCCGACCACGGTGGTGTGGAGCGATTGATACAGATTGGATTTTGGAATGGCGATGTAGTCCTTGAAACGGCCAGGAAGCGGGCGCCACAGCGAGTGAATCACGCCCAGCAACGCATAACAGTTCATCTTCGTATCGGTAATGATCCGCAAGGCGGTGAGATCGTAGACCTCTTCGAAGGAGATCGCCTGTTTCTTCATTTTTTGATAGACGCCATAGAGATGCTTGGGTCGGCCATAGACTGCTCCGGACAAGCCATGCTCGACCAACGCTTTCTCGACTAGTTCCCGCACCTCTTGGATGTACTGCTGACGATCCTCATCACGCTTCGCGACACGCACCCGTAACATCTCGTACACATCCGGCTTCAGATGTTTGAGGCAGAGATCTTCCAGTTCATTCTTCACCCACCCGACCCCGATCCGATTGGCCAATGGCGCATAGATCTCCAGGGTCTCCTGCGCAATTTCAAGACGCTTTCCCTCGCTGAGATGCTCAAGCGTTCGCATATTATGAAGTCGATCGGCGAGCTTAATGATCACGACGCGGATATCATCCGCCATCGACAAGACCATTTTTCTGAAATTCTCGGCTTGCTTCTCCTCGGAACTCTTGAACGTGATCTTCCCGATTTTCGTCACCCCATCGACGAGATGCACCACATCCTTGCCGAACTCTCGTTCCAACTCACCGGCCGTCGCCACCGTATCTTCCAACGTATCGTGCAGCAGCCCGGCAACGATCGCCGTCACATCGGTTTTCAATGAGGTCAGCACGCCCGCCACGGCGACGGGATGTTTGACATAGGGCTCCCCGGAACGGCGTGTTTGACCTTCATGCGCCTTCGCGGAAAATTCATAGGCCTTTCGCACCATTCCAAGATCGGCATCGGGCTGATACGATTGCACCCGCTCCAGCAACTGATCGATGCTCGTGACCGTTTCGTACTTCATCGGTTACTCTATTCCCGCCGCCCGTATGTCTCGAATGCGCAATTGGATTCGGTCATGCCCGTTCCAGTGATTGAGCTCCGGCGTAAATGCCACATCGATCGGCGTCTTGAGCGACAATCCCTGTTCTTCGAGGGACTTCATTCCGAATCCGATACTGTCAAACGGCACCGACCCGCCCTGCCGAACCGTCATCTTCAAATGCTTCTCCCCCACGACGCGGGCCTGCAGGACGTTCAATCCCCTCACGGCAAAGGTCGGCTCTGGATTGCCCGCGCCGAATGGATGCAGCGTCCCGATTTCTCGGATCAGCTGTAACGTGACCTCGTCCAGCCGCAGTTCGGAATCCAGGTGCAACATCGGAACAGTTTGGGTACTGCGCATCCAGGCCTCGGCCGTGGCAGCAAACCGTTCGGCGAACTCCGGTAATCGCTCTTCCTTAATCGTTACTCCCGCGGCACTGGGATGGCCTCCAAACGCGATCAGCAGATCTCGGCATCCGGCCAATGCCTGATAGAGATCAAACCCCGGCACAGTCCTCGCTGAACCTTTACCAATACCGTCTTCATTAATTGCAATGACGATCGTCGGACGATGAAAGCGTTCCATGATACGGGCCGCCACAATACCAACGACCCCAAGATGCCACCCTCGTGCATATAATACGATGCCTCCGGGCAACTCCCGCGACTCGACCTGCGTCAATGCCTCATCAAGGATAGTCGCTTCGAGTTCCCGTCGCCTGTGATTCAGCTGATCCAGCTCCTCGGCCAAGGCTTGAGCTTCCCCTTCTGACTCTGTCGTCAACAGCCGGACTCCTTTGAGCGCCTCATCCAATCGCCCTGCGGCGTTCAACCGAGGCGCGAGTTTAAATGCGATCGTATCCGCTGCGCAGTCACGGGTCACACCGGCGACCTGCTTCAAGGCCCGGAGGCCACAACGGGATCCACGCGAAATCTGAGCCAGGCCCTCGCGAACAAACAGTCGATTTTCGTCTTGGAGCGGAACCACATCGGCGATGGTCGCCAGCGCCACCAGGTCCAACAAGGACTCGAGGGGTACCGAACCAGAGCCATATGTTTGCTCATACGCCTGCACAACTTTGTAGGCGAGACCACCTGAACAGAGGCCACGAAACGGATACTGCGCATCCGGCCGATGGGGGTTCATCACGGCTAACGCCGGGACCATCTCCATGTCGCTCTGATGGTGATCCGTCACGATCACATCGATCCCCAGTTGACTCGCGAGGGCAATCTCACGATGTGACGTCGTCCCACAATCGGACGTCACCAATAACGTGATGCCGTCTTGCGCCAGGGCTCGAATCGCAGGCTCATTGAGTCCATACCCTTCGCGCAGGCGATGCGGTACGTAGGCTCGGACGTACGCTCCGAGATTGCGGAAAAAGGACACGTACACACTGGTCGCCGACATACCGTCCACATCATAGTCGCCATAAAAACAGACGCGCTCCCGCCGTTGCATCGCCTGATGCAACCGGTCGACGGCCCGCTCGATATCGGGAATCAAGAACGGATCATGTGCTTGGAGCGGGGACATCCAGGCCAAAGCCTGGTCCACATTCGTCACACCTCGGTTGAGCAACAGCGAGGCGGTTGCGGAAGAAATGGAGAGGGCCTGCGAGAGACGGCCGCGTTGGATCGGATCAACTTGCCGAAAGACCCAGAGCTTAGACTTCACCGCTACCTCCTTCATACACCTGGGCCATGAGACGATTCGGGATAGGACACTCAGGGAAACGAGCCAGACTCTAATAAGTCGCTGCTTCTTTGTCAAACAACGCAGAGAGGAAACACCAACGGGGTACCGGCAAGAGGGAATTAAAGAGATTCGAAGGGAATCACCAGACTATTCACCGCCTTTTTGCACATAGTTCTTTACAAATTCCTCCGCGTTCTTTTCGAGAACGTCGTCAATTTCATCAACCAGCTTATCGATATCTTCCTTCAGCTTTTTCCCGGTCTCCACGACTTTCGGGTTGGCTTTGACCTCTTCCTTGCCTTGCGGTTCTCGTCGCGGCTCCTGCTTTCGTTCCTGCTTTTCCATTCGAGCACCTCCTGTCATCCAGGGAAATCCTCGCGGTCAGCTCACACCTACCGATCATACATGCACATTACTCTAGGGAACAGAAACCCGTCAAGGCAAGGGCTAAAACGAAAAGCGCCGTTTCCCATGATGGGAAACGGCGCGCCACTCACTCAATCTCGACTCTTCTATCAGACGATCAGCGAAATGATGAGAAGGGCCACGATATTGATGACCTTGATCATCGGGTTCACCGCCGGACCAGCAGTATCCTTATAAGGATCGCCGACCGTGTCGCCGGTGACTGCGGCTTTGTGCGTCTCGGTGCCCTTCAAACCTTGTTCCTCGATAAATTTCTTGGCATTGTCCCAGGCACCGCCGCCGCTCGTCATCGAAATCGCGACGAACAATCCGGTCACGATGCTGCCGACCAGCACGCCACCGAGCGCCTGTGGTCCAAGCACTAAACCGACGACTACCGGTGCCGCCACTGGAATCAAACCAGGGATCATCATCTTTTGGATCGCGGCCTGAGTCACGATGTCGACACAGGTGCCATACTCCGGCTTGCCCGTGCCTTCCATAATTCCTGGGATCGTTCTGAATTGCCGTCGCACCTCTTCCACGATCAATCCTCCCGCTTCACCGACGGCCCTCATACACATGGAGCCGAAGATAAACGGCAACATACCACCGAGAAACAGCCCCACCAACACTTTCGGATTGGACAGGTCGAACGCGGCCAGCGCCGGATTGTGTGCCGCCACCTCTCGCGAGTATTCGGCAAAGAGCACCACGGCCGCCAAACCGGCGGAGCCGATCGCATAGCCTTTAGTGACCGCCTTGGTCGTATTGCCGACGGCATCCAACGGATCGGTAATATCGCGCACTTCCTTGCCCAGATGCGACATTTCGGCGATCCCACCGGCGTTGTCGGTGATCGGGCCGAACGCATCGATCGCCACCACAATACCAGCCATCGAAAGCATCGACACCGCCGCCACCGCCACACCGTATAACCCGCCAGACTCCGCCCCACCGCAAACCCAATAGCTGCCGAGAATCGCCGCTGAAATGACCACAACAGGAGCCGAGGTCGCCTGCATGCCGACTGCAAGACCAGCGATGATATTCGTTGCATGGCCTGTTTCACTTGCTTTCGCAATGTACTTCACCGGCTCATACTCTTTTGACGTGTAGTAGTCGGTGATGAAGACAAGCGCCAAGGTGACGGCTAAGCCGAGCAACGCGGCAATGTAGTAGCTAAATCCACCAACACCACCAACTCCGCTCATGATCATGAAGGTAATCGGTAAAAAGGCCACGGCGGCAATCCCGCCGGCCACGAACAGCCCCTTATAGAGCGCCGGCATGATGTCACCACCCGGACTCACTTTGACAAAGAGAATCCCGACGATCGTCGCAAAGATCGTGACCCCGCCCAACGCGAGCGGATAGAGAATGGGAGCCGTCGCGCCCTTAAACATCGTAAAGGCCAGTACCATCGCCGCCACAGTCGTCACGGCATAGGTTTCAAACAAGTCCGCCGCCATTCCGGCGCAATCACCCACGTTATCACCCACGTTATCGGCGATGACCGCCGGGTTACGAGGGTCGTCTTCCGGAATTCCCGCTTCGACCTTACCGACGAGATCCGCGCCTACATCCGCCGCCTTGGTATAGATGCCGCCACCAACACGAGCAAAGACCGAGATCAAGCTACCGCCGAATCCAAGGCTCAAGAGGGCGTGGATCGCCTTCTCTTGGCCAGCCAGCGATAGTGCAATCATATAAAAAGACGTAATCGCCAACAGTCCTAGACCGATCAGTAACAGACCCGTCACCGCGCCCCCTCGAAACGCCACCGTAAGGGCAGCATTCATGCCATTATGCGCGGCTTGGGCCGTCCGCACATTGGCACGCACGGCAATGATCATCCCCACATAGCCGGCAATCGACGAGGCTCCTGCGCCGACCAAAAACCCGACGGCCGTCAGCAAGCCAAACTTATCGGAGACAGCCCCAGCACCCCAGAGCACGACGAAGAGCACTGCAGCCACATAGCCGACGGTTTTGTATTGTCGATTCATGTAGGCACCGGCGCCTTCCTGAATGGCTTTTGCAATTTCCTGCATCTTTGCATTACCGGCATCAAGCTTGAACACCCACATCGCCAGGTACAACCCATAGCCAATGCCCGCCACGGCCGCGATGAGGGCAAATGTGATAATCGCTGAGTCACTCACGGGAGATCCTCCTACTGGTTAAACGGATTCCTGATGTCACACGGCTCTCCGTGGCTTCAACCCATCCAAAGTACATGCGCGAGTGGGTAAATCCTAAGGTGGGCAGAGTCGATTTCGAAGCGAGCCACCCGAAAAGCTGGGCTATTCTAATGGAGTCCCACGGGAGGGATCAAGACCAAATACGGTCATCTTGCAAACCCCTCCCCAGTCTGAGTCATACTGGCAGACGCTGTTCGGATGCGCCATGCGGGACGGATGTATGTGATCTCTCACATCTATGGGAGCGAAAGAGGTGCTATCGGATCGAAAGGGAGAGAGACCGCTCATCTCCATATAGAACAAGAGGTTATGCATGAGACTGTCTATCTGGATGATCCAGTGCTTATACCTGGTCAGCTTACTCGCTGCCTGCGGCAGCGACAGTACCACGAGGAATCCTGCCGCAACGCTCACTAGCCTCAAACTTCAAACGGTGAAGAGCGATCTGACCGCCCCAGTGTTCTTGACGGCACCCTCTAGAGATGCCGACCGCCTGTTTGTGTTGGAACAAGGAGGGAGGATCAAGATTCTCGACAGAACGACCGGCGCCGAGCTTGGCACCTTTCTGACTCTCACCGGGATCACGAGCGGTGGAGAGCGCGGACTCTTAGGGCTGGCCTTTGATCCAGAGTACAACTCCAACGGCCGATTCTACATCTCCTATACGGATGCCAATGGCGCGATCACCATCGCCCGATTTCTGGTCTCGCCAACCAACCCGAACGTTGCTGACCCGGCTTCGCAGACTCTCCTCGTCTCTATCCCCCATCCAACCTTCACCAACCACAATGGAGGGATGATCGCATTCGGATCGGATGGGTGCCTCTATGCTGGAATTGGTGATGGGGGCGGTGCGGGAGATCCAAACAATCATGCGCAAAATCTCACCAGCCGACTAGGTAAACTTCTCCGGATTGATCCCGCCACTGGAACGGCCTGTACGAAAGGAACGCTGAACCCATTTGTCTTGAGCGGCGGCCATCCACTCGTGTGGAGCTACGGGCTGCGCAATCCCTGGCGATTTTCGTTTGACGGCGAGGATCTCTACATCGGCGATGTCGGCCAGAATGCCCGCGAAGAAATCAATGTCGCAACAGCAGGCCCCAGCGCAGGACGCGGACTGAACTATGGCTGGCGGCTCATGGAAGGATCCGCTTGTTTCAATCCAGCGACCACCTGCAATACCGGTGGGCTGACCCTCCCGGTTTTCGAGTATACGCACGAGAACGGAACCTGCTCGATCACCGGAGGATATGTGTATCGCGGTCAAGCCGCACCAGCTATCCACGGGACCTACTTCTACGCCGATTTCTGCGCCGGGTTCGTCCGCAGTTTCCGCTTGAACAATGGCTCGGTCATTGAGCAAACCGAATGGCCGCTGCTCACCGCTCCCTCCATCTCAAGTTTTGGCCAAGATGGCCTTGGAGAGCTCTATCTGACCTCGCTGAGCGGCACGGTGTTTCGAATCGTCCCGAATTAGAAACCGTTCCCACGATGCGTGACGGTCCATCCGTCGCGCCGGTTTACGATTCGCGCTGACTTTGCTATAGTTCGCCAACCTGACCACTATGGGACTTGAGCCAAACTATATCGTTATCGACGGGCAGACGTTCAGCAAGGCCAAGTTGGCATTGGACAACCATGTCTATAAGAACTGCCAGATCGACGACTGCGATCTGTACTACAGCGGCGGACAATATGAACTGCTCGACACCCACATCACCAACTCACGCCTGATTCTGAACCACCCGGCAAAAGGCATCTACAATGCCCTGCAGATCTTCAAGATGAAATCCCCAGGGTCCCGCATCGTCTTCGAGTAATCTCGACGGAATGTTGAGAAGGCCTGATACCTTCGTTCTCGCTTCGCATTCAAGTGCGTGAAGTGTTGCTCACCCTTCGATAACACTCAGAGCCATGAGCCTGTCGAACGGCGAAGCGTCGTTCGCTCAGGAGAGACGTGATGCGAACAACAAGGCCCGAGCGCGCGGCCTCGCCGAACGAACTTCTTGAATAGCCTGCGTGGCATTCCTGCGATATCCAACATCATGCATTGTGTAGTCAGGCCCTGATGCAGCATCGTTATTCAACAGCCTGCTGATCTATTCCTCCCATCTCCTCCCATCGATTCAAGATCGTCTTTAGAACGGGTACGAAGATTCCGATAAGAAGATGACGGCCTGTGGACGCTCCTGCGCTGGACATGCTGCCGAATCAACTGACGCTCAATGAAATGTGACCGAAGTATGAGGAGTTTCAAATAGATGAAACGCGTGGTCGTGTATGAGCTCCTGCCCGATATGGTGCTGGCAAGACCGGTCACCAATGCCAACGGACTCCCCATTGTCGCAGCTGGAACCGTCTTGAACACCGCGCTGATCCAACGGCTCCAAGAGCTGGGGTTGCCCTCAGTCTATATTGAGGGCGATGCGCTGGATGCTGGCGGAAAAACTCTAGAAGAGCTGGAAACCGAACTCGATCATCGATTCCGGCATGTCGCACATGATCCCGTTCAGCAACTGATTCTCCGAACGCTTCGCACACACTTGCGCGCCACCCATGGCATGGTACCGGACCTCGAGAAGCCGGAGGCCGCATGACCCTCTTCAATCCGACAGACCTGCGCAACCGAATCGAGCAGCTGGGGGACCTTCCCACGCTTCCCCATGTCGTACAACGGCTGGCCGCTATGATCAGTCGTCCCACCGTGTCGGCTG
>CABVSA010000021.1:45573-50421 GCA_902500805.1 uncultured Nitrospira sp.
CCCCATGTCGTACAACGGCTGGCCGCTATGATCAGTCGTCCCACCGTGTCGGCTGAGGAGATCGGCACCATCATCGAGAAGGATCAGGTGCTGGCCGCCAAAGTGCTTCGACTGGCGAACTCCCCTTTTTACGGGTTTCCGTCAAGAATCGGCTCTGTCTCTCACGCCGTGATTGTGCTGGGCTTTAACGTCGTAAAGGGGCTGACGCTCTGCGCCTCGGCGCTGACCATCATGAAAGACGCGGGCATGGACCAGTTGTGGCGCCATTCGCTCGGCGTCGCCATCACCGCCAACCTCCTCGCGACGAAGCTCGAGATCAAGAACCCTGAAGAACTGTTCGTTTCCGGCCTCCTCCATGATATTGGAAAGGTTGTGCTCTACGTAAAGTGGCCTGACGTCGGAAGCAGCATCAAAGATGCGCTGAAAACTTGCGCCGATCGCTCACTCTTCGACGTGGAACAAGAATTGACAGGGCTGTCACACGCGGAGATCGGCGGCTACCTGGCAGGCGCATGGCATTTACCGATCACGCTCCGCGAACCGATCCTCTATCACCACAACCCCATCCAGGCCAAGGACGCCACGCTGCAAACGGCCATCGTCCATGTGGCTGACATCTTGGTCAAGGGGATGGCCTGTGGTAATCCCGGCGATGACCTCATTCCACCACTGTCCCGGCCGGCCTGGGACCAGGTCGGATTGGATAAGCAGAGTCTGGCGGAATGCATCGACAAGGCCTCACAAGAGTTTGTGACCATTGACGATTACCTATGAACCACTCCAGTGCCGGACGAAGAATTCTGCTGCTGCACAATGAGCTGACCTCGACCCCGACTCTGACCTCGGCCCTGGAGAAAGCCGGGTTCCACGTGCTGGAAGGCCATCTACCCGAGCTCGCCCTCCATGAACTTGTCCACGATCCCCCCTGTCTCGTCCTGGCTGCGGAAGGAACCAACGGGCACTCTGTGGAAACGCTCACGCGCAACCTCAAGCTGGATGCCTTCCTCGGGCGTCTGCCGCTCATCGTCTTCGTCCGGGACAGTCGGCTCAACGATATCGACTGGGGCTCGTTAGGGGTAGACGACTTCATCACCGTTCCCTATCACACGGAAGATGTCGTGCATCGCATCAGGCTCTGTCTCAGCCGACTCACTCGTTCACTCGACGCAAATCCCCTCACCCGCCTGCCGGGCAACACCACCATCCTCTGTGAAACCACTGCCAGAATTCAAAGCCAGCAGCTCTTCGCGCTCGCGTATCTTGATATCGACAATTTCAAGTCATTCAACGACCGCTACGGCTATGGACGTGGAGACGAAGTGCTGATAGTAGCCTGCCGCATCCTCACGACAGTCGTCGGCGAGCTGGCAGGTCCGGAAGGGTTTGTCGGCCATGTCGGAGGTGACGACTTTGTCTTCATGAGCCGACCTGATTCCATCGACGCCATTTGCGAGACCATCATCAAGCGATTTGATCTGGTGATTCCAGACTTCTACGATCGAGAGGATCGCCTCAAAGGCTACATCGACTCCGTGGACCGTCGGGGCAATAAAGAACAATTTCCGATCATGAGCCTGTCGATCGCCGTCGTCACCAACGAGCGAAATCCCATTGCCCACCCCGGCGATGTGAGTAAGATTGCTTCAGAACTGAAGAAGCGAGCGAAGGCCATGAAAGGTAGCGTCTACGTGAAAGACCAACGCGGCCTGGTCGGCGAAGCGCCTTCTGAAACAACCGATTCCACCATGCAGTTGCCCACTGAGCGATAACACACTAGTCGAGTTCGCCTTTGCGTCACCCGAGCGATACAGCTACCGTGATCACGACCAATTTGCACGTTCTGAACATCCTTCCGATTCTGGCCTGGCAGAGCCCTCCTGTATGATCGACCTCGCAAAAGTCGTGAAAGACAATGTCTAGGTCAATGACCGGCCATAGAGATATCCGGCCCCGTACGCTCACTACCTTACATACAGAGGCCTTCGAGATGGGCGGCACCTGTACTCTTCGAATTGGCCGCTCAGTTATGTTCGGGGCGCTGAAGGGGATCATCCCAACGGAGATTGGGGAAGCGAGCGAAGTCATGATCTGTGGAGCAGAGGGTCAACCCATGCTCGATCGCTAACGCCGCCAGATGCGCATCCGGCACCAAGTTAGAGCGCGCAATAGTACTGAGTAAGGGGCTCAAGATGCCACGATGGCGCTCTGAGGGTTGGGGAATCCAAACGACCGGGCAGGCAAGCCATTCTTCAACCTGACTCCAGGCATCCGGGATTGATTCAGGTTGTTCAAAGATACGTGGGTTCGATACCAGTCGTACAAAGCCAAGCAACGTCGGCCACGGTAAACCCACTGGGGTAGGTCCGTTCAGGTGTCCATCAAGCCAAACGCGCGCAGCCTGATGCTGAGGTAGAGAGATTACATGGGCGTAGACGAGAAGATTCGCATCGACCAGAATCATCGGAAGGCTTCGTCTTCCACCGTGGCCAACACCTCTGCCACATCGTCCAGGCTACCGACAAGACAACGCCCCAACGAGACGCTCTGGGTCCGGAATGGCTTCTTAGGTCGCGCTGGCGGCGCTAAGAGATCTTTAAGCCCCTGGCGCATCGCATCGTTGACCACCGTCTTGAAACTGGCTTTTCGAACTTTCTGGGCCCGTTTTAAGAGTGCAGCCACGTCGCTATCAAGGCTTAATGTGGTTCGCATGCATCACAGCATAATACTTGTGATGTCTTGATGTCAATCAAACTGACAAGATGGTCCTGTGCGAGCATGAGGGAGAGTCACTCACCGGTTTGTGTTGTGAAATGCCATGATGACACGGGGTAGTTGAAGCAGCGCGGGTGAATCGCAGAATCAGGGCTCTCCAAACTGAATGCACGAAGCACAACTTGAGCTCTCCGTTGCAGAGAGTAAGATTGCAGCAGAACTCAGAAAACGATCCGAGGCCATGAAAGGCAGTGCCTACGTCAATGACCAGCTATAAAGGTATCCGACCCCATACATTCAATTTGGAAGGATTGCGCTGTTGTTTCCGAGGTAGGAGACTCTGAGGGTGAGTCTTTTTCGATTCAGTGAATCCAAAGGGATTCAGCTGGAGAGCATGTACAGTTTCGCATGGCACGACTGATGACTGATCTCACCAGTCATTGAAATCGGTGCACTGAACTGAGCGGTCTAAAAAATGGAGAGACACAGCTACCTCACCCATCACCACCCTGGTCACACTCGCAACGTAACCAGTGGACAACTCAAGCTCCAGTCACAGTGTCTTCATGTATTCAATCAATGGCCAAACCTCTTGTTCCAAATCGAGCTCACCGCCATAGGTGAACGCATCATGTCCCGTATTCAAGTTGCCTGATGTGCCGATGTCCAACCAAGTGCCGCTCTTGTCGTCCTCTAGGAAACCGACATGCTTCGGGTCGAACTGTCTCGTGCCGACGTAAAACGGCTTTCGCTCTCCTGAAACCAGGAGTTGATAGAGATTAGGAACGGAACCATTATGCAGGTAAGGCGCGGTCGCCCAAATGCCATCGAGTGGACGGGCTTTATAGCGATCCCGTTTCGTCGTGTCCCTTCCAAAATCGCTGCCCCACCGGAAAAAGGCGGAAATGGATTCCCACGCGAAGGGGAAGAACTCTGTGGGATGGCTTCCGCTGATCACAATATCCGTGACCACATCACCGGCAGCATCGGCAACTCGCTTTTCCGTGCCATCAGGGCCTCGTAATTCCCGGTGATCCGCATTGGCTACCATGTTGCCGTCCGTTTTCAGGTCTTTGACCGGCGTCATGGTGACCCGAAGGTATTTAAGTGGCTCTTCTCGCTTTTGATCGGCATGACAACTCGCACATTTCTTCTCAAAGACGACCCGCCCACGTTCTGCCTTCTCGCGATCGATGGCCCCAAGAATGTCCTCCGGCCATGCCGGGGAGCGAAGTTTGTGCACCAGACGCTGTAGCTTGCGCTGATTACTGAGCGGAATCGTACTCGGCTCTTGGAAGACACCTGCATGAGAGTCATATTTGGCGAACGCACCAATACCCTGAGTGATATTGCGCACCATGGGAATGTCTGGGGCCACCCCGTTCCACTGGGTTTGATTATGGTGGGACGTGTCCCAAATAAACGGGAAACTTACAGGGGCATCGGTTTTGACAGGTCCGACCGGCTCACTACCCGACATGAAGATGAGTTGATTGAAGATCAGACCCACCGCATCAAATCTGGCAAATCCAGGTGGAAATGGAGGGTCGTTCCGTTGGTGCCACATCTCACCATCGGTCACGACGCGACCCAATCGATTCAGCAGAGCCCTGTCCCATTCTCCGGGAAAGTTCTTGGCGTACCGGTTGAATTTGTCCCCATTCTTCAGCCCGTCTTCATAGGTGGCCTTGAGCGCGCCTTGCAGGTCCCACAGAAATTGGTTGAGATCGGCCATCGTGGGTGCGCCATCGATGCGCATCTTTTTCGTTCCGAACTCAAGTTGCCCGGTATGACATCCCGCACAGGTCAAGCCTAACCAATCCCCCTCCCAGACTTCTTTCTTCGAATCCATGTGGGTGAGGACGAAACCGAGCGGCCAGTCTTGCACCTCCTGGTCCACATGAGATGCTTGATCCCGATCCATCTTTTCCAACGGCAAGAACCGCCATCGTTCAAAATTAGCGAGGGAAAAGAACTTGTCGGTCGAGAGCGGCATTTCAAGATGCTTGATCAGCTCATAGGGAGCAATCCGTCCGCCTTGATTCGTGGTGTAGAACCGGACTTGATCGGACTTCTCCCAGCATTGCTGAAGGTTGAGATGCCTGCCACCTGGATCCGGCCAGGGTTGAAGATTCG
>CABVSA010000022.1 GCA_902500805.1 uncultured Nitrospira sp.
GCACACGAATCACTGCACGACTCAAAGAACTGGGATTTCAGTTTGTGACGGTAGATCTGGATGGGTATCGCCCAGGGGGAGTCAGCCTAAGCTGACACCCCCTGACAATGACGATGGGAATAGATTAGCGCTGTTGTGAGCGAGAGAGGGCCTCAAGCGCTTCGTCGGCGAACTTCCGTTGATCAGCTTCGGTCAAACTCCGCTGTACAACCTTTTCCGCGACCATCAGTGCCAATTCCGTGGTCTGGGTACGGATGTCCTGAAGGGCCTTGCGCCGTTCTTGCTCGATCTCTCTTGCGGCATCGCCTTTAATCCGCTCAGCGTCAGCAGTCAACCGTTGCTCGTTTTCATCAAGTAGTCGCTGTGCTCGTTCTTTTGCCGCCGCAAGGATGGCCTCCGCTTCCTTACCGGCTGCACTGAGCTTCGCCTCATAGTCCTTCAGCCGACTCTCGGCCTCTGATCGATGACGCTCGGCCTGATCGAGGCTGTCCCTAATTTTCTTTTCTCGCTCCTCAAGGACACTGAGAATACCCGGGAATGCGTACTTATACAGGATGAATAATAAAATGCCGAAGGACACGACTTCCCAGAAAATCAGAGACGAGAAAAAGTGCGATTCAAACTGTGGCATACACGCGTTCGTGAAACGTTACACGTGACACGTCGGACGAGAATGATCTCTCGAGTAACGAGTGACGAGTAACGGTTAACGCTCCCTGGTTATTTACGGAATCCCATGATGATAAAGGCAATGACCAAGCCGTACAACGCAATGGCTTCCACCAACGCGAACCCGATCCACATGTACTTCGTGACGCGTGCTTCCGCCTCGGGCTGACGGGCCACGACCTCGATCATCTTTCCAAAGATAAACCCGATACCGACACCCGCTCCGGCAAACCCTGCCGCGGCACATCCCATACCGATCAACCCTGCTGCTGCTGAATCCATTATGTCTTACTCCTCTCTTGTCTAAACTGGCATGCGCTAATGCGCGTGCTCATCGTGGCCATGTAAATGAAATGCGTCACCCAGGTAGACGCAGGTCAAGATACTGAAAATGTAGGCTTGAATAAACGCGATACCGAATTCCAACCCATAGATGGCGACCGTAAACGCAAAGGGCAACCATCCGATCAGCAACCCGCCGCCGATCGTGAGGCTGAACAAGACCGCGAGCATCACATGGCCCGCCGTCATGTTGGCAAATAATCGAACCGCCAGTGAAACCGGTCGCGCCACCTGGCTAATGATCTCAATTGGAATCATCAAGGGCACCAACCATCCTGGTGTCCCAGGCGGAACCAGGATGCCGAGGAACTTTGCGCCGTGCAGCATGAACCCCATGACTAGGCTCAACCCATAGACCAGGAACGAGAAGACGGCCGTCACGATAATCTGGCTCGTCACTGTGTAGCTGCCTGGGATCAAGCCAATCAGATTACTGAACAAGATGAACACGAAGAGGGAGGCGATCAGGGGAAAGAATCGCATCCCCTCCTTCCCCATCGTGTCCAAGATCATGCTGCGAATGAAATCCACCATCATCTCTGCCAGGCTCTGCAACTTGCCCGGGACCAACTTCCTTGCAGACCCCGCCATGACCATGAGCACCGCCGCCACCAGCACGACGATCCACATAAAGACAACGGCCTTATTGATGGAAATATCAAATCCGCCCAGCGAAATGGGAATCCAATTCTGAAGCTCGAATTGATGAAGGGGGCTTTCTTCCACGATGTTCTCGTCTGTCCTTATAGGGTTTTAGTTATGGAACCGTCAGTCTGAAACACTATGTCTTCGGCCACCGTTGAATCGATCGATACGCATTTCTCATCCCGGCCACGATCCCCATCAAAAGCCCGATAATCATGCCCCATGGGGTCGAGTCGAACACATACGTATCACAGACCCACCCCAATGCTCCTCCCACAATCAAGGCAGCAAGCAGATCAGTTGCGATCCTAATCGCTTGGCCGAGCCCCGCATATAAGGGATCTTGTGGAGGGGCCATTCTGAAACCCATGGGAGGCGGAGCACGCAGTCACAACTCTGCCATTGATGGGCGTTCAATTTAAGCAAAGGTCTGCTTGTAATGTCAAGCCGTTAGGCATCTATCTCCCTAGAAATCTCTGCGGTATAGTGAGCCGACGTTATTTTGTACTACTGACTTAGGGCATCCGCAATCCATGCGACAAGCTACCTCATCAAGGTTTTTGCATGGCTCCCCCTCACCGCTTATCGTCACTCGTCCCTGTCCATCGGCTACCCCCTTGGAGCTGTATGCAAACATCGCTTCGACCGGGCAGCCGTCTTTTCTATTGGAAAGTGCCGGTGGACGATCAATGGGGCGATATTCGTACTTCTCCACAAACCCCTATTACCGGGTGTCTGGAGTGGGCAGCCACCTGGCCGAACAACCGACATGGAGCCACAGCACGTCAGGACTGGCTCCCTTTCAGAGATTGGCTCAACTGTTCGCCGACCAGCACATCGCTCGCCCTCTCGATGCTCCTCCGTTTTTCGGAGGGGCCGTGGGGTACCTTAGCTATGATCTCGTTCGCCAATTTGAGACATTACCGTCGCTCGCCTCAGCTCATCCCATCGTTCCTGACTTGGAATTCGCATTTTTTGATCTCGTCGCAGCCGTCGACCATACGTGCAACCATCTGGTACTGATGTACTGTCCGCCACTGACACGATTTTTAGGTGAGTCGCGAGAACAACTTTTCCGTGAAGGAAGGGACCGGCTTGCTGCCTTCGAAGCCCTCTTGACGCAGCCAGACGCGGGCACCGCCCATCCGGATGATCTGGGCCCCCTTACCTTTACACCGGAGCAGGAACGATCAGCCTATATGCAGAGTGTCCGCCGGTGCCAGGATTACATCGCCGCCGGCGATATTTACCAAGCCAATCTCTCACACCGCTTCGCCGTCAATTGCGCAGCACTCCGTCAAGGGCCGCTGCAAGCCGATCTCTCCGCCTATCATCGCCTACGGACGCTGAACCCTTCGCCCTTTTCTGGACTACTTCGGCTCGATACCGTCCGCCTCATCAGCTCATCACCCGAGCGCCTTGTTCGCCTTGACGGTCGTCGAGCGGATACCAGGCCGATCGCAGGAACCAGGCCTCGCGGGAAAACACCGTTCGAAGATGAACGACTCGTCGCGGAGCTGCAGGCCAATGAGAAGGAGCGAGCGGAACACATTATGCTCGTCGATCTCGAGCGCAACGATCTCGGTCGTGTCTGCCGATCTGGGAGCCTCCAGGTCGATGAAGTCATGACCTTGGAGCAGTACTCGCATGTCAGCCACTTGGTGTCTCATATCGCCGGTACGCTCACGGAGCAGGCAACCGGGTTCGATCTACTCAGAGCCATGTTTCCAGGAGGCACGATCACCGGCGTTCCGAAGATCCGCTGTATGGAGATCATTGAGGAACTAGAACCCGTCCGCCGCGGTCCCTATACCGGCTCCATGGGGTATCTCAGCTGGAGTGGCGACCTTGACTTCAATATCCTGATTCGTACGCTCACGATGATGAATGGGACAGGCTATCTCCAAGTCGGCGCCGGCATCGTGGCCGATTCCGACCCGGCACGCGAGTACGAGGAAACCATTCATAAGGCCCAGGCTTTTTTCAGCGCTTTTGGGTAGCACGATGTGGATCTACTTGAACGATCGATTTGTGCACGACCACGAAGCCGTCATCTCCGTCTTCGATCATGGTTTTCTCTATGGCGATGGAGTCTTTGAAACGATGCGCTCGTATGGCCCTCGCCTCTTCATGCGAGACCGCCACCTATCACGACTATTTGAGTCCGCTGACGCCATCGGCATCAAGATTCCAACTCCTCTCGCACAGTGGGCTGATATTCTACATGAAGCCCTGGTGCGCAACGAGGTGGGCAATGATCACCGAGACGCCTATGTGCGAATCACGGTTTCGCGTGGAGTCGGAGAGATAGGGCTGGATCCGGCCCTGTGCTCCTCGCCGACCGTCGTCGTGATGACCAAGCCGCTGGCACCTCCGGCATCTTGTCTCTATGACCACGGCGTCGCCGTAAAGGTCGCATCGACCAAGCGTAACCTGCCGAGTGCCCTCCCACCGCGAATCAAGACCACCAATTTTCTGAACAACATCTTGGCCAAGCAAGAAGCCATCGCAGGGAACGCGTTCGACAGCCTTCTGCTCAATTGGGAAGGACACCTGACCGAAGGCACAACGAGCAATCTCTTCTTCGTCCGTGATGGCCGGCTGAGCACGCCCGCCTTGAACTGCGGCCTCCTCAATGGCATCACCAGACAAGTCGTGATTCAATTGGCCGAAGAACTCCACCTACCCTTCGAGGAAGGGTATTTTACCGTTGACCAACTCCATCAGGCCGATGAGTGCTTTTTGACCAACACCAGCATGGAAATCCTGCCGGTGGTGGCGGTCGACAACAGGCGAGTGGGCAATGGAGCGCCAGGCCCTCTCACCCGCAAGCTACAAGCGCGGTTTATTCAGTCTCGGGCCCGACTCTCAGAACCTCCTGCATCAAGCTGACTCTCCGATTCTCTGCCGTATCATCAGGTCCTCACACAGCCGAGCAGCAGAAGACCCACAATTCCTTGACAGTCCATTAGAGACTGCTATCGTGTGACCATGCTGAATCACAGATTCCTATCCGTCTCCGCATGCATGCGCACCAGCCTGGCAACTGCGCTCTTGCTGGGTGGTTGTCTACTGGGTACGGTTCCATCTCTGCATGCGGAGATTTATCAGTACATTGACTCCAAGGGGACCATTTCTCTGACCAATGTCCCTTCTGATATCCGATATCGCCGAGTCGACATCCGCCCGAATCGACTACACCCGGTCATCTCCGAGCAGGAATTGGAGCCGATGATCAAGCGGTTTTCAAGGCAACATCAACTCCATCCGGCTCTTATCCGTGCCGTGATCAAGGCCGAATCGAATTTTGACCCTCGCGCCGTTTCACGATCCGGTGCGATCGGGTTGATGCAGTTGATGCCGCGGACCGCACTCCAGTTGGATGTTCGAGATCTGTACGATCCCGAAGACAATATCGGTGGAGGAACCAAGTATCTCCGTCAACTATTGGATCGATTTCGAGGGAATCTCCCTCTCGCGCTTGCGGCCTACAATGCCGGAGAGCACGTGGTCGACCGGTACCGCACCCTTCCACCGATCGATGAAACACGCCAGTATGTCCGCAAAGTCCTTCGGTACTACCGAACCTTCCTCTCACATGACCTGGCGTCGACCGGTCATGTCATCCCGTCTTCGGAGTACGCCATGACACCAGCTTCCCCCGAGGTCTCAAGCCCACCCGCTCAGTAGTTCGATCCGTGAGACGCAGTCGGCTATGCGTCTTCCATCCAGGGCGTCGCGTCCCGGGGAAGTCGGATCGGTAGTGGGCGCCGACGCTGTTCTCTCTCCACAAGGCCGCTTCCGCCACGCAACGCGCCACTTGGACCATGTTCTTCACCTCGAGATCAGCTCTACTCGAAAAGGATCGGGAGACCATCCGTTCCCATCGAGCCAGTTGAGCCGTAGCCCGAACTAATGACTCCCGCGATCGGATCAACCCGACCTGTCCCCACATGATCCGACGCAAAGAGTTTCGCACCTTTTCCACATCCTCAAGTCGATCACCGTGGCCGCGTGGTAACGGCTCACGCACCTCGATCATACTCGAGATTGAGCCGCGAGCAGCCGATGCGATGGCGGCCACGCCAGCCCTCATTCCAAATACAAGCCCTTCCAACAGGGAGTTACTTGCCAACCGGTTGGCCCCGTGTACACCGCTGCACGCCACCTCTCCGGCCGCAAACAAACCCGGCAATGTGGTCGCCCCGTTGAGGTCGGTTGTGACCCCTCCCATCATATAATGGGCGCTTGGCGAGACCGGGATCCACTCTTCCGTAATGTCGATATCGTGACGAAGGCAGGTTGCATAAATCGTGGGAAAGCGACGTTTCACAAAATCCGATCCCAAATGCGTGACATCGAGATAGACATGCCGGGCACGCGTCGCCGCCATTTCCGCCCAGATTGCCCGTGCCACGATATCCCTCGGGGCCAACACACCGAGAGGGTGGTATCGCGTCATAAACGACTCACCCTTATTATTGCGCAGCTGACCACCTTCCCCGCGCATGGCTTCCGACAACAAGAACGGTGGGCTTGATGGCAGATAGAGTGACGTTGGGTGAAACTGGACGAACTCCATATCTTGCAATTCCGCCCCTGCACGGAAGGCCATCGCCATCCCATCGCCTGTGGCATTGGGAGGATTCGTCGTCCTGGCAAAAACCTGGCCGGCGCCACCGGTTGAAAGGACAACTGCCTTTGCGGGAATGATAAATTGCTCCCCGGAGTTTTCGTCAAGGACCACTGCACCGCAACATCGCCCTCCCTCGACGACAAGATCGACTGTAAAATGATAATCCAAGCGGGCAATCCGCTGTTGTCGAACCGCTTGTGCCATAAGGGCCCGGACCATCTCATTTCCCGTCGCGTCGCCTCGCGCGCGAAGAATGCGATTACGGCTGTGGGCTGCTTCCCGCGTAAAAGCAAATTTTCCGCCGGCCTTGTCGAACTTCGCCCCCCACTTGATTAACTCCTGAATTCGATCCGGCCCTTCTTCCACCAGCACACGTACGGCCTCTCGACGGCACAGCCCATGGCCCGCCTTCACCGTATCCGTCAAATGGATGGCAACATCGTCTTCTTCGCTCAATGCAACGGCAACGCCACCTTGTGCAAAGATCGAATTACTCTGAAGTGGATGGCCTTTGGTGAGCATGATCACTCGCCCGACCCGGCAGAGCTCCAAGGCAGCACGAAGCCCGGCAACTCCGCTGCCGATGACGAGAAAATCTGCTTCCGGCACAGATCGCGGCATGGTTTATCGTGGGGGAGAGGACGGCTCGGATAACATCTGCTTGGTCTGCATCCCGAAGGGCAAATCACCCTGCGCCCCACGCAAGAGAATCGAGTGCGTTCCGACCCATTGCAATCGGGTATGGCCACGCTGCCGGGTTCCCGTGTCATTGGCGTCTTTTTTCCATGTCCCCTGCCAATTGACGAGCACATCGAAGGCGTCCTTTGCCAGCATGACCCGCTCGATCCTGAACTCAAGCGTAATCGCATGAAACGCCTCAAAATCCATCTCCGCTTGTCGTTGCAACTCTTCTGTCGCATCAAGAGGGGATAGCATCGACCGAAACCCTGCCCGATCCTTTCGCTCATACGCGCTTCGGAGGGATTCCAAAGCCTGATCAAGACGAAGCAGTCGCTCATGCTCGGCGGGGTACTGAATCGTCTTAGACGGACAGCCTGTGACAAGAAAGGTCAGCAAGAAAAGCCATCCCATATGCAGAGTCGGTGAAAGACTGGCGCGCCGGGCAAACATAGAAGGGCAGTATACCATAGGGGAAAAGCGCGCCGTGAGCTTGCATTTTTCAGAAAAAGCTTTTAGACTCCCCCCTCTTTGGAGATACTAAGCATGTCAAGCGTCTTGAAGAAACGACGGAAGAAGATGCGCAAGCACAAGTACAAAAAGTTGCGCCAACGTCAAAAGTTCCTTCGCCGGAAAAGCTAAACTCAGCCTGCGTGGCGGGAGGACAAGGCCGTGTCCGAGGGTAAGGGCAAGAAAGTTCGAATCCGCGTACGGACGGTCAGTTGCACCTACGTGGGAGACTTTTTGGTACCTCCCATGCGAAATCGTGTCTCAGACGCGATTAACGAGGAGGCACGTCTGTTCATTAGCCTCACCGACGTGGTCATCAACGAGAAGGAGCAGTCTGATTTCGTTGCAGTCAACAAGAACCTGATCGAGTCAATCGTTCAGATCTAGCCAAAACCATCCCCCACTCCTCGTCACTCCGATATCGTGTAGTAAGGCTGCCCCGACCGCTCAATGTCACAGTCAACCGAACCACCTGACGTGCAATGGTGATCTTTAAGCGATTCCTGCCGTTCGTTCGTCCCTACGTCCCTCGCCTGTTGCTGGCTGGGCTGCTCGTGACCGGAGTAGCTCTCATCAATCTCACCTTGGTCAGGCTGGCCGGGACGCTCTGGGACGTGATCACCGTTCAGCATGACGCAGATAAAATGACGCGCTCCATCGGCTTGTTCCTCGGTTTGGTGATTCTCCAGGGACTCTGCTCAATGGGCCATAGTTACCTCACTGCCTGGGTTTCTCAGACTGTCGTCGCTGATTTCCGCAAACATCTCTTCGGGCACCTCCAAAAACTGACGCTCAGCTTTTTCGCTCGCCGACGCACAGGAGAATTACTCTCCCGGTTGATGTCTGATGTCACCGTCATTCAATCCCTCGTCACAGAGGCTCCCATTGACGGAGTCAAACAACTCGTGACGTTCGTCGGCGGCATTACGTTCCTACTCTTCATGAACTGGCAGCTCTGCCTCCTGATTCTGGTCCTGCTCCCGTTGTTGGTGGTCGTCTCAAAAATGTTCGGTCGACGGCTGAAATCCCTGTCGACCTCGATTCAAGATCACACGGCTGCACTCAGCACTCTGACCGAGGAAGTCATTTCCGGCATTCGCATCGTCAAATCATTCGTCCAGACAGGACGGGAGCGAACCCGTTTCGCAGACCAGGTCGAGCAGACCCTGCAGCTGACACTCCGTCGAGCCGGCATTATGGCCGTCTTCATTCCGGTGATCAGCCTGCTGACATTCTCATCGGCCACCGCCGTCCTGTGGTACGGAGGTCGCCAGGTCATCGACGGTGCGGTCACGCCAGGTGAGCTCTTTGCGTTTGTACTCTTTGCCGGCATCTTGATCGGGCCCTTCAGCTCAGCAGCCAAGATCTTTACCCAGATCAAGGAAGCACAGGGTGCGACACAGCGAGTCTTCGAGATCTTGGATGCCAAGCCGGATATCGATGATCGACCAGACGCGCACCCGCTCGGGACCATCGCAGGCCACGTGCGGATGGAAAATGTCACCTTCAGCTATGACACCCGCCATCCAGTGCTTGCTCACCTGTCGTTTGAGGCGAAGCCTGGCGAATTGGTCGCCTTCGTCGGGCCAACCGGCGCCGGGAAGACCACGGTGATCAATCTCCTGCATCGGTTCTACGATCCAATAGATGGGCGCCTGGCCATCGACGGACGAGATCTGCGGGATGTTACCCTGGAGAGTTGGTATCGGCAAATCGCGCTGGTGCCGCAAGAAACCATCTTGTTCGGAGGCACCATCCTCGACAACATTCGCTATGGGAACCGAGAAGCAAGCGAAGCCACTGTGGTAGAGGCAAGCCAAGCGGCCCACGCACATGACTTCATCACCGACTTGCCGGATGGGTACCAAACCCTGGTAGGGGAGAAAGGGGTCAACCTATCAGGTGGGCAACGCCAACGAATCGCGATTGCTCGAGCCATTTTGAAGAATCCTCGCATTCTCTTACTTGATGAGGCCACCTCATCGCTCGATACCGAATCGGAACGGCTGGTGCAGGAAGCCCTCCAGCGCCTCATGGAAGGCCGCACGACCTTCGTCGTCGCCCACCGCTTGTCAACCATCCAACGTGCCGACCGAATTCTGGTTTTAGACAAGGGGCAGTTGGTGGAAGAAGGCACGCATACCCAATTGATGGAGCGAAACGGGCTGTACCACTACCTCTACACCATCCGGCTCAACGAGCCGACGACCTAAACCGTCGCGGCAGCCTCATCCCAACCGACAGACCTGCAGCACTCTCGAACCGCTCAGGTTGGACTGCCCAACACGCCCCCAACGGGACCTTGAGGCAGGGTATAATCACCGTGCCATGCCCCTCTTTCACTACCATAGGATTTTCCTTCTACTGATTTGTTCGTCATGGCCGACCATGGTGCAGGCCGTGGAGATGGGCACCGAGGTGACCGTGTGGATTGAATCAGGCTTAGCTGTTGCGACCAGCCAGCTCAGCGGGCGGAGGGAAATACCGTTGGGTGCGCAGGAAGTGGTGCTCTATTCGGGTGCAAGCGGACTCAACGGCATCGTGGTGACATCTCGTCGCCTCTTAGGATTTTCCAGTCGTGCTCTCACCTGGACGAAGATAGAACTAGGCGTGAACGAGAAAATCCTCGAACGGAAGATCCTTCCCACCTTTATTCTTATAAGAACGGACCACGATCTGTACGGATTTCGTGGCGTCAACGGTCTGTGGCTCAAGGAGGCACTGGGCGTACGAGAAAAGGTGCACCGATTGTACGGCAACGACTACGGAGCGGTCTTCATCACCAATGAACGCGTGGTCGGATTCACCCCACTTCTCGGAGGCTTCGCCTCGAAACCGTTGGACGTGCATGAACAAATCCTAGGGGTAGACAACGATAATGGGCTCATTCTGGTTTCCACCACCAGACGCACGCTCGTCCTAGGTAGCCGGTTAAGCGGATGGGAAGAGTTCGAATGAGTCACCCCATAGTGACGATCGCACAAGATACCTATTCCTTCTGCCCTTTAAACTTTACCTTCCTGTAACCTCCCTCTAACTCCAACGCAATGGGGCCCTGATAGCATGAGGCACTACTAAAAATTAAAAAGGAGGAGCAGATGGTAACAGTCGGCAACTTGATGCAGACAGAACCGGTGACAGTGGAAGCCGGTACGTCGGTCATTGAGGCAGCGAAACTCATGAGGGCCTGCAATGTAGAAAGTGTTTTGGTGACGCACAAAGCGAAGATCATCGGCATCGTCACCGAGTCTGACATCGTCAAGAAATTCGTGGGAGCTGAGAAGGCATCGTATTTTGTGGCGGTTGATGCCATCATGAGCAGCCCGATTCCCGGTATCGAGGAGCGGCGGCCATTGACGGAAGCCGCCGACCTCATGGATAAACACCGCACGCTCCACCTCGGAGTGACCAAAGGGGGTGCGCTCATCGGTCTAGTATCGGTTCGAGACTTTCTCAGGCCCGTCTCCATCGACGAGTTCTAAGCCCCTAACCGACCCGCCTCATCGGCCATGCGGCTGGCACGGCCCCCTCGATCATTGTCCGGTTGATGACAGCTCTACGACCACTTTGCCGATGTTGGTATGTTGCTCCAGCATCGTGTGGCCGGCACGAAGATTCTCAACAGTCAGACCGTTCAGCACCCGATTCGCCGTGGTCCGCATCCTACCAGACTCAATTAAATCCTTTACCTCACTCAAAATCTTTCCCTGTGACTCCATGCGATGGCCGAACATCGACTTGGTAAACATCAATTCCCAGTGGAGACTCACGGACTTTCGCTTGAAGATGGAGATATCCAACCCGTCGGCATCATCAATAAGCCCGATCTCGCCGAACGGCGCGATGATCTCAGCCAGATTGGTCCCGTGCTGGCCGGAATGAGTCGTACTGAAGATAAAGTCGACAAACTGTATGCCGAGGGCCCGGATCTCCGAGACGAAATTCTGATGTGATACCACATGGTCGGCACCCAGGCCGGCAACCCACTGCTGGCTTTCCGATCGAGACGCCGTGGCAATGACGGTCATTGACGTCTTCAGCTTGAGGAATTGGATCGCCTGAGACCCGACGCCACCGGCACCACCGATAATGAGGACCGTCTGTCGGTCAGCGATAGTGAGGCGCATCTTTTCAAAGAGCATCTCGTAGGCAGTCAAACTGGTGAGGGGAAGCGCGGCAGCCTCAGCAAAGGAAAGATTCTTCGGTTTCAAGGCCACGAGCCGTTCATCCACGAGTTGCCTAGTCGCGTAACACCCCGCCCGGTTGAGGTCTCCGCTATAGAACACCTCGTCCCCGACCTTGAATTGCATCGCCTCGTTGCCACCCGCTCGTACAATCCCTGCAGCATCCCAACCAAGAATCACCGGTTGACCATCTGTCCTGGATCGTCGCGAACGGATCTTGTAATCAATGGGATTCAACCCAATAGCTTTGACCTCAACCAGAAGATCACGGCCAGTTGGAATAGGATCCGGCAGTTCCGTCACCTGAAGATTGAACGCATCCAGCGTATGTGCCTGTGTGTAGCCAAGTACCTTCATTGGCCCTCCCTACCATAGTGATCCATAGGCTCGGCAAACAAGTCCAGCCATGACCGTGCCAAACTAGAAACTGAGGCAACAGAAACCCTGTCGATTTGAGCCGGAACACAAAGGCGCAGGAAATGAGTCGACCTTATTTCACCTTGGAGAACTCGGCGGGGATTCTGATTTCCTTGCCGTCTTGGAGGTTCACGACAAACACGGAGACGGCGTTCGGATCGAATTGCTCGTAGGCAAAGAGAGCGGTAAATCGAGACCGATAGGCAGGACCGTTCGTTTCATTTTTTCTTCCACGCTCGGCTTTGCCGATGTCGATAGCCTTGATCCGTTTCGACCCTTGCTGCAGCTCAATCAGCGCACCCTCGGCGAAGTACTCGTCGTCGCCGCAAAGCTGCACCTCGATCTCCATGTTCGGCATGTCCATCACTTTCTTGATGAACTCTTCCGGCATGCGAATGTCCGCTTTGCGTTTCTTCGATTCCGCGGCCTCCTGTCGGCCGAATGCTTCAAGCCGGTACCGCTTCGTACGGAGAACGGCGCTTGCTCCGCAGGGATCTGTTTCAGGATCGGCACCGACACGGGTCGCCAGCGACGCTTGCTGAAGGACCTTCTTCACCTCGTCCTGGGAATTGGCTTTTTCCATCGGAGTGCGCCCGGTTTCGAGCGTCTTGTGAGCCTCTTCTGAGGACAAACTTACATCGATCGCCCAGGCAGAATGAGCTCCTATTGCCGCTGTTCCGACCAGCCCAACGACCAATCTGATCAAACCACCAAACGTCATGGATTCAGATTCTCTCTCATGTAGACACAGTCCTGCTAAACAGGCCTATCCTGTTGATAGGGGCGCATTGTAGGGGAACCGTCCTGCCTTTGCAATCACACCGCGAAGCGACTCCAGTTCGCATAGGGCTTGCGGTGATACAGCTCCTCGATATCGAGCACAATCGGATACCCAACTGACTGCAACAGGCGAGCGACGAGTTTCAGCGGTAGACCCACCACGGTGGTATAATCGCCGTCGATCCGCTCCACCAGCTCTCCGCCAAGTCCTTGGATCGCATAGGCTCCGGCTTTTCCCAGTGACTCCTGGGAAGCAAGATATCGACTATAGACACCTTCAACATCCACTTTCATGGTCACGTGCGTTGTGGCCACCTCAACTCTGTCAATCCCGCGCTCATGGCAGCAGATTGCAACTGCCGTATGGACATGATGACACCGGCCGGCGAGCCGACTCAGCATGGTGCGGGCGTCCTCAAGATGAAGGGGTTTCCCCAAGAGTTGCCCATCGAGTTCAATGACGGTATCACTGCCAAGAATGAAGTCTTGCAGACGAACCTGGGCCACGCAGCGGGCCTTTTCACGAGCGAAGTGCTTGGCCTGTTCGAGAGGCAACCATCCCATCACCGGATGTTCAGGGAACTCGGACGTGCATATCTCAAACGAAAGACCGAGTAGGGCAAGGAGCTCTTTGCGCCGAGGGGAGCCGGAGGCCAGTACTAGCTGCATCGTGACGCCAGAGTTTCGTCCATATCGACTGATTCATCGTATGGAAGGGCCACTCCACTCTGGGGTCTTATGTGAAACGCCTCGAGGATGGACTGGAGCTCCTCGACAGACGATACACGCACCATCTGTGCCCGAAGTGAAGCAGCATGGGGAAAGCCTTTACAATACCACCCCAAATGCTTGCGCATGCGATGGAATTGCTTGTGCCCAAAGATTTCAACAAACTGCTTGGCATGTTCGAGCAGAACGGCAAAGCGCTCTTCTAGCGAAACATCGCTGAGTACCAAGCCGGACTCAGGCCCTCTCTCGCTACTCGTTTGCCCCCGGACCTCCTCCTTGGAACGAAAGAACCAGGGAGCGCCAAGCACTCCGCGTCCCACGAGAACGCCATCAACACCGGTTTCACGAACCCGCCGTGATATGTCCTCGAGACACTGAATGTCGCCGTTCCCCAACAGCAACGTTCCGGTTCCTTGCACCAATGAAGCCGCTCGTGCAATCGCAGACCAATCTGCTACTCCTCGATACATTTGTTTCAACGTCCGTCCGTGGAGGGAAATGACCGTCGGCTGTTCCAGCAATAACTGCTCGACCCAGGCCTCCACCGTCACCGACTCATATCCCAGTCGGGTTTTGACGGAAACCGGAAGTGTCTCCCGTCGGCTCACCGGGTGCGCACCACGCTGTCGGTTCATCCGTTCAAAAACTTCAACACGTGCAGGCTTGAACCCTCCTTGTTCGAGCGTCTGCCCGCCTGCCCAATCGTCGATGCCGCGCTTGGCCGCCTGGATGAGCGAGCGCGCCAGTTCAGGTGTGCGGATGAGGCCGGCGCCGGATCCCGACGCCGCGACACCCTTGGAGGGACACCCCATGTTGATGTCCAGCCCATCGAACCCCAATTCGCAGACCGCTTGTGCTGCTAAATAGAAAAGCTCCGGATCATTCCCATAGAGCTGCGCGACGATCGGCCGCTCAATCTCGCTGTACCGGAGTGTTTCCAAATGGATTTCCGGAGCGCGGCACACGTCATGAACATGTGTAAACTCCGTGAACGTCACGTCCGGTCCTCCGTGAGAAGCAATGACGGCCCGGAAACACGCGTCGGTGACACCGTCCATCGGGGACAGTCCAACAATCGGTCGAGGAAGGTGTTGCCAGAAATTCATGTCAGCTCATTGCGCAGTCGGGATTGGTTCGTTCGCAAGGCGATAGGCCTGACGGAGCCCCTCAGCCTCTACCGCAGCCAGCTCCCCTACGTCGGGGGCCACCTCATAGACGAATGCGACAAACCGATCCACTTTCAACAAAAAGAAATCATACAGCTCGGCGAGCGGTTGAGGGTCACGGAACCAGAACGCCACAAATCCCTCCAACGCAATCCCTCGTTCATGAAGCCGACGGCATGACTCCACAAACATATCCGCAATCGCCCCACTCCAGTGTAGGATTTCATAGGGGAGATACAGAGAGTGATAGAGGTCTAACTCCTGGGTGTACCCCGGATCCTCATTCCACTCCGGTCCTCTTGGTTCAACCTTGCCCAGTAGAACGTGAACATAGCGCTGATAGGCTTCTTCCATCGTCTCTCTGCTCGATGCTGATGTCGCTGACCCCGGCACCGCTTTCGCTTCACGGATAGGGACGGTCTTCTCGCTGTGACCTCTCTTTGGAAACACCGCCGCATAGCGTCTGGAGAATGCGGCAAATTCGTCCACGATCATCTCTGCTGGTTTTGTATCCACTTCCAAGGCCAGGCCCCTTAAGTTGGTGAGCCGTGGATGACACAAAATCTGATCAAGCATCTCGAACAAGACCGGTGGGATAGGGGCGGCGTGGGCATCTGTCCAGGCCGGCAATGCGGTGTCATCGACAGGTGCTACCCGTTGACTCGGATGCGCTCGGATTGATTCATGGATATCAAGCCCTGCAACATGAATCTCGACAACACGATTCAACGGGAATGCATCGAGAAATGTCTCAACGAACCGCGGCAACGAGATCGTCCGATACGCTCCGGTGTAGCGATACACCGTCCACAGATGCCCCACATCAAGGACCAGGCCACATGGCGACTGGTCGCAAATCACCTGAAAAAACGTTGGGATGGACAAGGTTCCCGCGACAAAGTATGTGAGCGGCGGCATTTCAAGCAAGACCAACGGCCTGCTTCCATTCAGCAAACAACCTTGTTGATCAAGCTGATATTGCACCGCGGTGGCATTTTCGGCCACAACCTCCGCACTCCCTCGTGTATAGAGCGGCGGCAGATAGGTTCCATAGCAGTAGCCGGCAAAAACCTTGGCTGCGCATTCGTGATTGAGCCACGCACTCTGCAGAGCATGGAGGTGTTCGCCCGCTTCACGTACGGCTTGTTGAAACAGTTCGGACTCCGCCACTCCGGGTTGCGTCATCCATAAGCCTTCGCCATGATACGTCAATTGCGCATCGCCGACTTCGCTCCTTGTCACCGCCAAGGCCCGCGTCGTATTCCGAAAGATTTCGAAGTACGCCGGTGGCACTTGACGTGCGAGTAGACTTCGCCGCAAGCTAGGCAAATCCGGGGAGTGGACATCGACAGACAACCCCAAACCATGCAACGGAATCGCCTCAACTCGACTCAGGAATTCTCGATGAGCAGGCTCTCTACAATCCATCGTTGGTCCCTCCGACAGGGCCACAATTCGCACCTAGTGTATGCCGGAAAACCATTGAATGACAAGGCGTTCAGCCCTTCATGGGCTCAGAGAACCTTCTGCTATACTTGGCATACATTGCGACGGCCAGGCGAGCAGATTCGTGAGAAGAGAGGACCTGGCTGAGCGATGTTGGAGAAGGATATTCAACGGCTGCGAGGGGAGGATCCGCAGACTATTCTGGTTGGACATATGATGACACCCGGTGTAGTCCAAATTCCCGGAGATATATCGGTCACCGAAGCGGCCTCACTGCTGGAACGCGAGCGGATGCCCTGTCTGTTGGTCAAAGATACCGAATGGCGTTTTGGACTCATGACTCCGACCGACATCGTCAAGAAGGTCGTGGCTCAAGGACTCGAACCGGACGATGTCGAAGTGCGGACCATCATGACACGTCCGGTCCAATTCATCGAGTATGATCGAGCCATAGAAGAGGCCTCTACCCTCATGATGTCCTCGGGAACCCCGATCCTCATCGTCACCAAGGAAAATCAACCGGTCGGTGTGTTGACTGCCCGAGACCTCGTACTGTCACCCAAGCGATGTGCAGCCAATATTTCGGCAACCGTCAGTGTGATGGAGGGAGAGGGCGCAGGAACAGCCCATCAGAGCACCATCACCCAGCTAAGCCATGCTGGTGCGTCGCTGATCTCTTCCGCCTTGTTGTTACCCGGGGCCCGAGTTATTTTGGGCTTCTCTCTCTCAGAAACAATGAGCCCTCTCACCATCAGAGGGACCGTGTTGAACAACGCCGGCCTTGAGGCCGTATCAGGTGTGACCCGACCCATTTTGTCTATGCCGCCTGCCGTGGAAGTCCAGTTTCTGGACCTTTCTCCTGCAGATCAGTCTCGAATCAAAGCCTGGGTCCTCGGGCACCTTCCTCCCTCGGTCAGTTCATCGTAGACTGGTCCTGTTTGCATCAATCTTTGACCAGGATCCGATCCGTTGGTAAGCTCTCTCATTACTCACTCATAAGGACAACCATAACGATGACCAGCAAGTCCGCATCGCTCCGACCCCGCCCCGCCTTATCGCGAGAGGATATCCTCCAGCAAATCAGCCTGCTACTCGATAGTCCGGAAGACGACCTCCATGCCGCACTCATGCGTGAGCTCATGACAGGACTGTTGAAGCTGCATGAGGCGCAGCTGGATCTCCTGGATGTCAAAATCGTCAACCGTGCGGTCAAAGAACTCCGCCATGCCTTTGGTGTATTCCATGGGTATCGCGACCGCAAAAAAGTGAGCATTTTTGGATCTGCACGGACTCCCTCCGACGATCCCAATTATCAGTTGGCCCACCAATTCTCCCAGGCCATTGTGCGAGCGGGGTTCATGGTCATTACCGGCGGTGCCGATGGCATCATGCGTGCCGCACAAGAGGGTGCGGGACGTGAGCACAGCTTCGGCGTCAACATCATGTTGCCGTTCGAACAAGGACCGAACTCGACGATCGCCGACGACCCAAAATTGATCACCTTCAAGTATTTTTTCACCCGCAAGTTGATGTTCCAAAAGGAAGCCAACGCCATCGCACTGTTCCCCGGAGGGTTCGGCACACATGACGAAGGATTTGAAATCCTGACCCTCGCGCAGACAGGAAAGAGTGATCCCCAGCCGATCGTCTGTCTTCAGGCTCCCGGCTGTGACTATTGGGACGATTGGGCGGCATTCATCACCAGACAACTCCTGCGCCGCAAACTGATCAACGAGGAAGACCTGGCGCTCTTCACTATCGTGACCTCCGCCGATGAAGCCGTGAACCACATCCTCCGCTTCTATCGGCGCTATCACTCCATGCGATTCGTGGGCAGGCAGCTGGCCATGCGATTGAAACAAGCCGTCTCTACCGAACAACTTGAGCAAATCCGGGAACGCTTTTCCGATCTACTCTCCGACGGCACCTTTGAACTGAGCGGCCCACTGCAAGAGGAACTTGATGAACCAGCCATACGAGAGCTGCCACGGCTTGTATTCAACTTCAATCGACGCAGTGCCGGGCGGCTCCGCCACCTGATCCACCACCTCAACGACTTGTAAGGCACTCCGATTCCATGTAGAGTTGCCTTCTTGTTCTACGCCAGGTAGAGGTCCTCTCCCAAGTCTATGACTCTCGTATCAACCGCTCCACCATTCCACGGTCCCCCTGACATCGTCCTGTACCATGCGGACTGTTTCGACGGATTTGGAGCCGCCTGGGCGGTCTGGAAGAAGTTTCCGAACGCCAGATTTCTCCCCGTCAAACACGGCCAACCTCCGCCTCCCGATCTCAATGACCGTCGGGTGCTCATCGTCGACTTCAGCTATGCACGGCCGATTCTGGAGACGATGGCCGCAGAAACGAAAGAACTCCTGATCTTGGACCACCATATCACCGCCGAACGGACCTTGGCCGGATTTCCCCATGCCTACTTTGACCAGACCAAGTCCGGAGCCGTCTTGAGCTGGGAATGGGCCCATCGAACGCCGGCACCTTGGCTGCTTCAGTATGTGCAAGACAAGGACTTATGGACGTGGGTATTACCAGGCAGTCGTGAAATCAGCGCGGCACTGGCGTCCTATCCGCTCGACTTCAGCCTGTGGGACGAATTTTCGCAATCGACACTCGAGCAGGAAGGTCGAGCCATTCTCCGCTATGAACAAGAACTCGTTGGGAAGCTCGCAGCACAGGCCGTGATGGTCTCCTTCCAGGGAGAAGTCGTTCCGTCCGTTCAGAGTGCGATTCTCACAAGCCAGATCGGCGAGCGGCTTTCTCCTGAGCATCCGTTTTGCGTAATTTGGCACGATCGGGATGGCCGTCGCTATTTCAGCATGCGTTCGCGAGCGGATGGGACGGATGTGGGGGCGATTGCCGCCTCATTCGGCGGTGGAGGCCATACCCATGCCGCCGGGTTTTCAGTTCCGTTGGGCCACGATGGATCTCCCCCAAGCGACCCGCACTTGCCTCGCTTGGTGACCGCTCGACACCAACACCTATAACCTCGAGTCCTCGTGATCCCACTCCATGACGATAATCCGACCAGACTGACCCCCCTGGTGACGATGGCGTTCATCGCCATGTGTTTTGTCGTGTTTGTCTATCAGAGCAATCTGCGAGAGGTGCCGGCTCAGCTCTTTGCCGTTCAGTACGGTGCGATTCCATCCGTGATCTTCGGTACCGCCACCCTCCCAGAGGAAGCAGCCGTCGGGTTTCCCGCCGTATTCACATTGGTGACGAGCATGTTCCTGCATGGAGGTTGGATGCACCTGCTGGGAAACATGCTGTACCTGTGGATTTTCGGGAACAATGTTGAAGACGCCATGGGCCATGCCAAGTTCGTCGTCTTTTATGTCTTATCCGGTATGCTGGCAGCGCTCAGCCATGCGTTGACCGATCCTTCCTCCGAGATTCCAATGGTCGGAGCCAGCGGAGCCATTTCTGCGGTATTGGGCGCCTATCTGTTGCTCTATCCGCGCGCGCGCGTGTTGGTGATGCTCCCGGCGATCGGAATGACCCGGGTGCCGGCCGGCATCGTCCTAGGAATGTGGTTCGTGACTCAACTTATCAGCGGAGGCATGAGCATAGGCTCCACAGGCAGTGGGGTCGCCTTCTTCGCTCACATCGGCGGATTTCTTGCGGGGATGGCGTTAATCGGACTGTTCAAGCGGAGGGACGTGCGGTTCTTTGCTCCTGGACGGTCGACTTGGGATCGATAGCAAAGCAATCCGGATTAGGCCAACGCACGTTAGGCAGCATCCAACATTTCTCTCACTTTCCCGATCAACCCGGTCTGGCGATACGGCTGCTGCAGAACAAACCGCTGATTGATTCGGTGCTGTCGAATCGTTTCATCATCATAACTGGATAGAAACAATGCCTTCATCGTGGGCTGGAGATCTAACAGCCGCCTGGCCAATTCACGCCCGCCGATTTCCGGCATGACCAATGGACTCACAGTAAGATGCACGATCCCCTGATACTGTTGCGTCAACATCAGCGCCTCGACCGGTGAAGCGGCCTCCAGAACATGGTAGCGGTGCCGCTGTAGGACCGACTTCGCTAACTTCCGTTCAATTTCGTCTTCTTCCACCAATAAGATGGTCTCTCCTCCCCTGGCCAACATGGACTTCGGAAGCGAATCCTCCTGTCCATCAGGGACGGACGCAGCGGGAAAGGACACGCGGACGACCGTCCCCTGCCCTGGCCGGCTCTCCACACCCAGCCGACCTCCATGTTGTTTCACAATCCGAAAGACAGCAGTCAGGCCGAGTCCGATATTCATTTCCTTGGTCGAAAACAACGGCTCAAACATGTGGGCTTGAGTATCCAAATTCATGCCGGTTCCGGTATCACTGATGGTGATCTCAACCTGGGGTACCGCTGCACCGACCTGAGTTGTCCTGGCGGATTTCACCGGCGCTTCGATTGTCTTGACGTCGATCGTGAGCCGACCACCATTCGGCATGGCGTCCCGCGCATTCACCACCAACTGAAAGAGGATGGTTTCCAGCCCCTCTCGGTCAACTTCTACATGTGCCGCCTGGGGGTCCAACTGCACCCGCAACTCAATGTGCTCAGGCAAAAGATCCGCTATCATGCCGCGCACTTCGCCCAACACGGCATGGACCGACACCTTGTTTCGATCCGAATCTCTCTCAAGATTGAGTGCAATGAGTTGTGCCGTAAGCGTGGCGGCTTGTTCTCCGACCTTGAATAATTCGTCGACCGTCCCTCGAAGCGGGTCATGTTGTTGAAGATGCGTCAACATGATCCCGGTCTGTTTGCCGACGGCTGAAAAGAGAGATCCGAACTCCCCCGCAATTCTCGCCGCGACTCGGCCGACTGCCTCAAGTTTCTGCGCCTCCTGCAGCTGCCGTTCAAGCCCCTGCCTGGTGAGTTGCCCTTCTCGCAAATCTGTTTTGGCCTTGGTCAGATCTGATTTTAACGCAGCGATCCTGGCCTCCAATTCGACCTTTGCGGTGACCAAGTCCTCTTCAGTCTTCTTCAACCCTTCGACATCTTTCTGTAGGGAGTCGTTCTCTTTCTGGACGACCGCCGTATTTTCCAGAGCCACTCCATAGAAGACCGCCATCACGACCAACACCGGGATGCCCAGCAACTGTCCGGTCACCGGCGTTCCCGTGTTCAGAATACCTTCATAGAGGACCACGGAATATCCGGCGCTCAAGAGCAACGAGAGACCGAAAAGATGACTAAGTCGCCGAACGGATGCCGCCAGCAACATGAGCACAAAATAGGTGATATAGAGATCAGATCGGGCATTCCCTGAGAGATAAATGGCAGCGGTGACTAGGATCGTATCCAGAGCCACCAACGTGGACCCAAACCAGGCTGCTTCAAATACGGTTCGAGGCAGCATGACCAGGGCAATGGCCCCAAGCCAGAGTCCCAACACCAGACTATTGGTCGTCACTCGACTCAGGACGGGGTCGGCCCCGAACAGCAGCTCATAGGACAAGATGATCGTGACCAGCCCCTGAAGGACAAGGTAGCGCGATCCTGAGTCCGTCAGCATCCGATAGAGTCGGTCTGGAGCTTGGTGGGATTGAGATTGGGCCGGACGAGTTCCCATGCTAGGTCTACCTCCAGAGGTGGAAATAGCCGGAAAACAGCAAATTGTGTGCCCTCCGGCCCATGGCGAATTCTTCGGTTTTCTGCCTATGCCATACGAGGTCGGACCGCTTCCGAACCATCAAGGGACAAAATCGAACGGACAGGGTCGGTCAGGAACGAACTTTTTGGAGGAAATAGATGCCGTCTTTGGCTTATGGAGCGGATGGAATGGCGGAGGGAGGGGTATGGACTCGTGACAGGAATTGCTGAGCCGATGCGACCACGATTGCTCTTTCTGGGGCCGTAAACGTCACATGACCCATTTTCCTTCCCGGGCGAATCACTCGCTTGCCATACAGATGCACCGAGGCGCCCGGGGTGGAAAAGGTTTCCCGGCTTCCCTCACCGGACATCACGACGGTCACCTCGTCTCCAAGGAGATTCACCATGACGGCAGGGGACAGCAGTCTCACTTCACCCAATGGAAGACCACACGTCACGCGAACCTGCTGCTCAAATTGAGAGACGGTACAGGCATCCAAGGTGTAGTGCCCGGAGTTATGCGGACGCGGCGCAATTTCATTGATGAGCAAGCGACCGTCTTGGGCCTGGAAGAGCTCAATGCAGAAGATTCCCACTCCATGCAGCTCAGCCACCGCCCGGACGCTCAGCTCACAGGCGGCCTCGGCGTCCCTGGAAGAGATGGAAGCAGGAACGACGCTATCCCGCAGAATCCCCTGCTCATGCCGATTCTCAACGACAGGATAGACACGGGTTTTGCCGTTTCCAGATCTGACCACGAGGACCGAGAGCTCTCGCACAAAGGGAACGACCTGTTCAGCGATCCACCGGACCCCGGAGGATGGTGTGCTGAGGATCTGCTCGAACTGCGTGATATCAGAGGGCTGTCTGATCAGCCATTGACCTTTTCCGTCGTACCCGCTTGTCGCCGTTTTACAGATCAGTGGAAGGCCGAGACGTTTGATCACTTGATGAAGCTGATGGACGGACTGTACCTCAGCAAAGTCCGGAACGGGAATCGAACAGGACGACAAGAACTGCTTCTGAGTCAGGCGGTCTTGGAGAATTCGCAGGACGGCACTCGATGGACGCAGCGGTCGACGTTGCTCAAGCCATTGGCAGAGCTCGACTGGGATATTTTCCCATTCCAGCGTTATGGCGTGAACCGAATCTACGAATCGCTCCCGGGTATCATGATCTGCGAAGGAAGTAGAGAATGATTGGTCCGCAATCCGATGGGCCGGTGCATCGGAATCAGGATCCCACACAGCAACCCGATAGCCCATGCGGCGAGCCGCCCCGGTGAACATCGCGCCAAGTTGTCCACCGCCAAGGACCCCTAGCATAGACCCTGGCTCGAGTATCGGCTCCATCACGATCGCCGTTGTTGTCCAGCGGGCATCTTGGCCACGATTCCCTTTGCCTCAGGGGAGCTGAGAACCGTCTCCGTCTGAATACGCCGGTACGCGATCACTCGCTCTGCGATGTCAGGACGGCTTCCGGAAAGGATCTGTGCGGCAAGGAGGCCGGCATTTTCGGCACCGCCGATCGCGACTGTGGCCACGGGAATACCTTTGGGCATCTGAACGATGGAGAGCAATGAATCCAGGCCTCGCAGGTTTTCTGTCGGAATGGGCACCCCGATCACAGGGAGATGCGTCTTCGCGGCGAGCATTCCCGGAAGGTGAGCAGCACCGCCTGCCCCGCCGATAATCACTTGAATACCCCGCTCTGAAGCCGTGGTGGCATACTCAAAAAGTCGGTCTGGTGTCCGATGTGCTGAAACAACAAGGAGTTCGTACGGGATACCCAATTCAGCTAAGATCGCTCCGGCCTTTTCAAGGATAGGAAAGTCGGACTTACTACCTCCCAATACGCCAACGATCGGCCTTTCCTGCAACGCACTCGCACGAGTGCTGCCACGAGACTGTCGTAGCGGCAGCCTGCTCTTACCCATACCCTCTGCCTCCTTTGATTAGACACGTCCCAGGCAATTGCCTGGCCTTGCTGGCGGCACCATAGCCAGTCCGCCGAACCGGGTCAAGTTTGGCTGGAGGTAGAAATAAAATGGCCCAGGGGAGTTCCCCTGGGCCATTTACTCGACCACTCTTGGTACCACGGCGATCGCCGCGGCACGCTTTACTTACTTACCGCCAGGTGCTGCTACCTTCGGCGCGAACATTTCAAATAGACTCGGTTCACGCTCCAGATAGTCAGGTGGGAAGAAGTTGAACCGCCGCCACAGTTCGTACCAGAGCGGCACACGATTCATAATGACCCAACCCAGCACCTTGGTTCCTTGTCTCACCTGAGTTTGCTCAGGCCATGGCTGAGAATCCTCGGGGTCCGGAACCACCCAGAATCGATAGTTGCCCTTGCCATCATCGATCTGGTCGACCACCTTAATGATACCCCCGCGGGTACCAGCCATGAGGCCAGGCCAAGCCGGCAAGGGAATAGCGGGAACTCCAAAGAAGAGGATCCTGACTTTGCGTCCAGGCGTCAGGAGTGGGGAATCCAACCCCTCAGCCACCATCTCAATGGCGGGATCAGCAGCAAGAGGAGAAATCGTAACCAAATTCTCTCCCTGCTTCACCGTCTCGTTGATCCCGACCTTGTTCATCTTGACAACGGTGCCGTCCATCGGCGAGTACAGTTTTGCCGCTTCAATACGCTGTTGGACCCCTTGTTGCTTGTAGGCGATCTCCGCCAGCGATTCGGTCGCCTTCGCAGCTTCAGCAACGGCGGAATCACGCGAGGCAATCGCGTCCATCAACTTTTGGTTCACGTCGGCCGAGACTTGGTCACGACCGAAGCTCAACGATGACCTGGCCTGCTCCGCAGCCTGCAAACTCGCCTGTGCAGCCTGTAAGCCTGCCTTGGTCCCGATCTCGGTTTGGATCGTCAACTCAAGTTCACGTTGTGAGACCAATCCTTCCCGAACCAATTGTCGGTGACGGTCGACGTTGAGTTGGGCTGTGTGCACATCGATCTTGAGCTGTTCGACCTTCTGCTGCGCTTCACGCACTTTGTTGTCAGCCTCAACAACCCGCGCCTCGGCTGAGGGGACGGCAGCCTGGACCAATTTTCTCATTTCACCGATTCGTCTGTTCAACTGGTCTGCCCTGGCCAATGCAGCCTGGCGAGTCTTCTCCAAGGCATCTTTTCTCTGTTCAAACAGAGGAAGGATCTCAGGCGCCATAAAGGTCGGATCATAGTCTTCCAGCTCACCGACGAGTTCACCCTTTTTAACCTTCACACCTTCATAAATGTGCCAAGCCTTGATTCGACCAGTAATCCGAGATTCAATATTCTGAGGCCGATCATAGGGTGTATAGGCTGAAACCTTGCCCGTCGCTTGAATCGTTTGTGTCCAGGGGACAAACTCAAGGACGATCAGAAACAAGAGCAGAATCGTAAGAATGGCACGAGACGCCGTGAACATCCCCCTCGGGATTTGTACCGCTTGCCAGCAAGGCAGCTTTGCCAATGCCGGGCCTTGTTCAATCGTGATCGCTTCCAAGCCGACCCCTCGTTGAACCAGCGCGCGCTCACCGCTACTATCATGACCGTGACTTAGGCTAGCCATGGAGCCTCCATAATAAAAATACTTCTATGAATTCCCCGTTTCAACGACTTACGCATGAGTATGATGCAACATGATACGTCGATCCGCATGATCCGTAAGGTTCGGATCGGTCGACACAAAAATCACCGACCAGGCCTCGTCCTTCGAGCACAGCCTTCGCAGGACCCGCTCCCGCAACGATGGCTCGAGCGAGTGGATCAATCCATCGAACACAAGCACTTGTGGACGACCAAGGATGGCACGGGCCAAAAGAATCTGGACCACGTGCGTCGGCGACATGGACTCACCGAGTGCGGAGATATCTGACTTGACCCCGCGCGGAAGTCCCTCAATATCCTCTTCCAACTCGGTGAACCGGAGCGCCCAGTTCAAGTCATCATAGGTGACATAGGAGCGCCCCATGACAATATTTTCTTCGATCGTGCCCTTGACCAGGGACAACTGGGAATCGATCATCACGCTGCGGCACTGATTGATTGCGCTGGGATCGATGTAGCGAAGGTCGACCCCGTTATATTGCACAACGCCACCGCTCGGCACTTCAAGACCGCCGAGCACTCTCGCCAGTGCCGTCTTCGCAGCCGTGGTTTTGGCATAAATCCCAAGCTTCTCACCGGGAGCCACATCCAGGTTGAACCCATCGAACACGGCCACACCACCGTGAACCAAACTGACCCCTTTGCAGGTGACCCGAATACCTTGCCCCAAATGTTTAGGCAGGGCCACAACTGATTCAGTCGAGACAAAGTCCTGATCTTGACTAAACACTTCATCAAGGTGGGTCAGTGAAGCAAAGAAATAGTACACAAACCCCATGTTCTTAATGAGAGAGTCAAAACTGATGACGAGCGCGCTGACCACCGCTTGCACGGCAACCAGCTGCCCAAGTGTCAATTGGCCTGCAGCTAAGAGCGAGCCTGAGATACCTATGGCTCCAGCCTGTGCAAGCGCTTGCCCTCCCACGGATCCGATGTACTGGCGTACCAGCACGGCAAACCGCGCCTTCCGAGTTTCGACATACCGGCTGACCAGGGCGTCGGTCTTCTGGATAAGAAACGGTTTGCTGTCGGTTGCCTTCAATTGCAAGGCATTGCGCGACACCTCTTGAATGAAATTGAAGACGTCGTACTTGGCGTGAGACATCGCGAGCGTCGTTTTCAAGGCACCACGGGAGAGCACGAAAAACGTGATCGCAAACCCAGCCATCAATAGTAAGTTGTAGACGAGAAAATAGGGATGGTAGACGACCAGCATGATCATGCCGACCGTTCCGCCGACTACGACGTTCAAGAGATCGATCAGCAACGTGGAAAGCGCCCTTTGCATGAAGACTGTTTCGATGAAGTAGTTGGCCAGCTCCGGACGAGCCCCTTTGAACCGATTGCGTGGCAGCGCTTCAACCATCGCTACCGCCACTCGCGCAAACAGTCGGCGCTGGACGACGTCCACAGCGTAAAAGTGGAAGGTCTTGAACAGACCCACGAACAGCAGGACCGAGAACATGATTGCCGTCAAGGTCCAAATCATGACCGGCTGAATCGCATAGGAAAAGGTGCTGACCAATTCCTGGACGGTCAACGGAATGATAAGTGAGAAAAAGCCGACAGCCAGGGCATAAGAAATGAGCAAGCTCATGATCTTCTTTTCAGCCTTCATGGCTACCGACAGCTGCCTCATCAATGCTTGAAACAGGCCCTGGTTACTAGCGCCCTGAGGTTCGCTCATGACCACCCCCAGTAATATGTCAGAATGTGAATCATCGGCCCCTTGCTAACATTGTATACAAGCGGAACTTAATCTATTCTTAGATCAATATCCAAGCCCACCAAATGAACTATGCGCGACCACGAAGCCCAGCCCACGTGCTTAGTCACGTCCTTGGAGCTTTCGACCTGATGAGCCGGCTGAATGGACCGGGTCACCATACTTGGCAAGCACGTTGTCGGCCAGCGGCTTGGACAAGGCTCCTCTCGCCCAGAGCATCCCTCCACGAGCCACAGCATAGTCGGCTTGGGCGCGGTAGAGGTCATAGGCCGCTTCGACCACCGCACGCTCTCGCAGGTTGACGAAGAGCACGCTCGTTGCCCCCATATGGAACCGAGCCCGTTCGCCCTCTTCTAGTGTTTTGGCCAGTCGCAACGCCTCCGTCGCAGCTTTCACGCGGTCCCTGGCCCGCACGATGGCCGAAAGCCAGTTGTCGACATCGATTGCAACCTGCTTTTCGGTATAGATCTGTTTATAAGCCAGTCGTTGCTGCTGCGCTTCCGCGTAGAGGACCTTTCCCCTGGCAGCCCGATTGAACAAGGGCATGCTGAAGTGAACGCCAAAATGGTAACCGAACCCTCCAATCCAATAGATGCCACCGACCGCCGGCCCCCCCTCAAGTCTGAGCTTGGGCAGCAGATTATTCTTCGCCAATTTCAATTCGACGTTGTTCATTTTGGCTTCAACATAGAGATCGCGCACTTCCGGACGATCCTCCGTGGCTTCTACTTTAAAAGCCGCCACATCGTCTTCGCTCGGCAACGGCGTTTCGCCCTGAAATTCCGGAGCCCATTCCGGACGAGGTGTCACCGGCTCGCCGTCCTCCCAGAGAAAGAGGGCAAGCTTATACTGCTCATACTCAACCTTCCGTTGCGCGGCAATGGCAGCCTCGCGACGCCGCTGAACCTCTTCTCTGGCTTCGACCACGTCGATCGGAGCCACTGCGCCGGCTTTGGATTTGCCCTCAACCATGCGATAGCGGTCTTCCGCAACGGCTAGCGTCCGCTTGACCACATCGGCTTGCCTGGCAGCGACCTGCCAATCCCAGTATTGCACGGCTCCGGCGAGATAGAGATCTTGCCGTTTCTGGGCCACCTTCACCTCAGCCTGCGGCCCGGCAAGCTCTGCCTGTTGATAGGCCGCATATTCGTCGTTGATCATGAATCCCCGCAAGAGATTCATCGACCCGCCGAAAATGATATTTTGCTGCGAATAGAACAGTTCGTTATCGGTTGGGATCGCCACGGGGCCGGTGCCTGCGCCGCAGGTGAAGGCCGGCCCCTCGCCGCTGATCGCAGTACAATCACCGAAACCATGACGGATACCAGTGAACGCCTCAAGCCCATAGGGGTGGCCGATCTTGAGCATGGTATCGCTATAGCCACCGGTTAAGGTATTCGGCACGCCGGTCGCGTTCGTCAGGTTATAGGTTTGAAACCGGTCGACCTCGATCTCATTGCGCAGCTTCGGCTCCCAGACACCCAAGGACTTCAGCATTTTTGCCCGAGCGTTCGTCCGCTCCAGCCCGGTGGCCCGAAGCAGCGGATGGGTCAACTCAATCCTGGCCAGCACTTCTTCAATCGTCAGAGCCGCAGTGCGGGCGGACTGTGCTTTCAACGCGCTGGAATCGTGCACCGGCTGCGCCAAGGTGGTCACGGGAAGCAATATGAGAATCACGAGAAATAAAACGGCCATCGCAGAGAGCTCCTTAGTGTCGGATCAATCGCGGCCAGGTTGTTTAAATCCGTATGCACCGGCTGCCGTCAGCGGGTTTCCGTATTTGGCCAACTCGCTTTCGGCCCACGGCTTCGACAGGGCTCCCGTGGCATACAACATACCGCCGCGCGCCACGGCGTAGTCGGCTTGCGCCCGATAGAGCTTGTACGCCTGTTCCACCACATTGCGCTCACGGAGGTTCACAAAGAGAACGGTGCTCGCGCCCATATTGAATCTGGTCCGCTCGCCCTCCTCCAACGTCTTCGCCAATCGCAAGGCTTCCGTCCCAGCCTTCACCCGATCTCTTGCGCGCACAATCGCCGAGAGCCAATTGTCCACGTCGATACTGACTTGCTGTTCGGTGTACAGCTGCTTGAAAACCAATTGTTGCTGCTCCGCTTCGGCGTACAGGACCTTTCCACGCCCTTCCCGTTGGAACAGCGGCATCTTGAACTGCGATCCCATCCGATACCCGACACCCACACTCCAGTCCGCAGGGGCCTCCATACGGCCTCCACTAAAATCCCATGTCGGGAGCAGGTAGTTCTTGGCGAGCTTGAGGTCGATATTGTTCTTTTGGGCTTCAATGTAGATGTCCCTCACCTCTGGCCGATCCTCTTTCGCCGCCACTTTGTTCGCGGCGATTTCCTCCGCGGTGGGCAAAGGCGTCTCCCCCTGGAACTCCGGCGCCCACTCCGGACGTGGAGTCACCGGCTCGCCGTTCTCCCAGAGAAAGAGGGACAGTTTGTACTGTTCATACTCAACGTTCCGTTGTGCGGCGATCGCCGCCTCTCGTCTGGCCTGAACTTCCTGGTTGACCTCAATCACATCGAGCGGCGCCACCTTTCCGCCCTTGGCCATCCCTTGAACCTGCACCAAGCGCTCTTCGGCAACGGCCAAGACCCGCTTCACCATCTCAGCCTGCCTCACCGCCACCTGCCAATCCCAGTACTGCACGGCCCCGGCGAGATAGAGATCCTGCCGTTTCTGCGCCACCGCGATCTCTGCCTGCGGCCCGGCGAGTTCGGCCTTTTGAAACTCGGCATACTCATCGTTCATCATGAAGCCGCGCAGCAGATGGAACTCCCCGCCGAAGATCATTTGCTGCTGGTTATAGAAACCCAGCGGATCAGGGATGAACCCCACCGTCCCGGCTTCGAGGCCGCCAGATCCTGTCCCATCAGGAATCGGGTCGGTAATACCCCGATCCCCGAACCCGTTACGGATCCCAGCACGAACCGTGAAGCCCCAGGGGTGCCCGAGTTCAAGCTTGGTATCGTTAAATCCTCCCGTGATCACCTCTTGGGGATACAGGAAGTTATAGACTTGAATGCGATTGACATTGACCGTGTTTTTGAAGGTCGGCTCCCAAGCCCCGAGCGCCTTGAGGATCTTCGCCCGGGCTTGCATACGGTCGACCCCCTGCGCTCGGAGCAGCGGATGGGTCAACTCGATCCTGGCCAGCACTTCACTGATCGTCAGAGGTTCAGTGCGGACAGACTGCGCCTTCAACGCGCTGGTATCGTGAACCGGCCCAGCCAGAGTCGTCACGGGAAGTAGGATCAGAATCACGAATAGCAGAGCGGCCATAGCAGGATGCTCCTTGTGTCGCATTAATCGCGTCCCGGTTGCTTGAAGCCGTTCAGACCCGCCGCCGTCTTCGGATCGCCATACTGTGCCAATGACTCCGTCGGCCAGGGCTTCGCCAACAGGCCTCGCGCCCACAGCATGCCTCCTCGCGCCACGGCATAGTCAGCCTGCGCCCGATAGAGCTTGTAGGCAGATTCCACCACATTGCGTTCACGGAGGTTCACAAAGAGTACGGTCGTCGCCCCCATGTTGAAGCGGGTGCGTTCGCCCTCTTCCAGAGTCTTGGCCAATCGTAGGGCCTCGGTAGCCGCCGCCACACGGTCTCGAGCCCGCACTTGGGCAGAGAGCCAGTTATCCACATCGAAGCTGACTTGTTGCTCGGTATATTGCTGCTTCAACATCAATTGCTGCTGGCCCACTTCCGCAGACATGATCTTCCCACGAGCTTCCCGTTGGAACAGCGGCATCTCGAAGTGCAGCCCCGCCCGATAGCCGATACCGACAATCCAGTCCGTGGCGCCCTCGGTCGGCCCTGATTCTGCCGTCAACTTCGGAAGCAGCTTGTTCTTGGCGAGCTTGAGATCGATATTGTTCTTCTTGGCTTCGATGTAGAGATCCCGCACTTCCGGCCGATCTTCTTTCGCTTCCACTTTATAGGCTGCCACCTCGTCTTCAGTCGGGAGCGGTGTTTCACCCTGGAACTCCGGGGCCCATTCCGGTCTCGGCGTCACCGGCTCATTATTCTCCCAGAGATAGAGGGACAGTTTGTACTGCTCATACTCGACGTTCCGTTGCGCCGCGATCGCCGCCTCCCGCCGCCGCTGCACCTCTTGCGTCGCCTCGACCAGGTCGAGCGGCGCCACCCTTCCACCCTTAGCCAACCCTTCAACCTGGGCCACGCGGTCTTCCGCCACGGCCAAGGCGCGCTTCACCATCTCGGCCTGCCGGACGGCGACCTGCCAATCCCAGTACTGAACGGCCCCGGCGAGATAGAGATCCTGCCGCTTTTGCGCCACCTTAATCTCCGCCTGCGGGCCTGCGAGTTCAGCCTGCTGAAACTCGGCGTACTCTTCGTTGATCAGGAAACCTCGTATCAGCTCGAACGATCCGGAAAGGATGAGTTGCTGCTGCGGATAGAACAGTTGCATATCAGGGATAATCGCCGTGAAGTTCTGATTGACGCGATCTCCCATCCCGCTGCGGACTCCGCCCGTGAACCGGAAGCCCCAGGGATGCGCGACCTCGAGCTTGGTGTCGTTGTAGCCCCCATTATTAATATGCGGAAGGAACTGAGCCGTCGTCGTGAGATTCCAGGTGTTGTAGCGTTCAGCCTCGGTAATGTTCTTGAACGTGGGCTCCCAGGCCGCAAGCGCTTTCAGCAGCTTCGCCCGGGCCTTCGTGCGCTCGGCGCCCGTTGCCCGAAGCAGCGGATGGGTGAGCTCAATACGGGCGAGGACTTCTCCAATGCTCAGAGGTTCGGTGCGTGTCGACTGAGCCTTCACGGCACGCGAGTCGCTCACCGGCTCCGCCATCGCGGTCATTGGCAGAATTACGACCAGGGCCAATACCAGTGCGACCATGTGGGATGCTCCTCTCGTATACATTCGGCGGACGGCGCCCACAGTAGCAACCTCGTCTTCTTTTTTCAAAATAGATAAAACGGATTTGTGATATCGATTAATCCGATGGTATAGTACCGCCTCTTCACAACGACCTAGAGCCATATGGATTGGTTGAACTATCATCATCTCCTCTATTTCTGGTCCGTCGCCAGACACGGAACTGTGACCAAAGCCTGCGAAGAACTCCGGCTTGCTCAACCCACCGTCAGCGGGCAGATCCATCTGTTGGAAAATACCTTGGGCGAAAAGTTGTTCATTCGAACGGGCCGGCGTTTGGTGCTGACGGAAATGGGCCAGCTGGTGTTCAAGTACGCAGAAGATATCTTCGCAACCGGGCAAGAGCTGATGAATACCGTGAGGGGGCAGGGGAACGGACAGCCGACGCGTCTCGTCGTGGGCATTGCCGACGCCGTTCCCAAACCGCTCGCGACCCAACTGCTCAAATCCGCCCTCAAGCTCTATAAGCCGACACGCTTGATCTGCCAAGAAGATAAACTGCGCCAGCTTCTCACCGATCTGGCCGCCCATCGGTCGGATTTGGTGATCGCCGACACTCCGGCTCCACCAGGCGTGAAGGAGCATGCGTACAACCACCCATTGGGTGAATCGGGCGTGACCCTGTTCGCCACGGCAAAGATGGCCGCCCAGTATCGCCGGGACTTTCCCCAGTCACTCCGCAACGCGCCGTTCCTTCTCCCTACCTCGAGCGCCGTGCTTCGTCGTTTGATGGACCAATGGATGGTGAACCATGGCATGCATCCCACCGTAGTCGGCGAGTTCGACGACAGTGCGACGCTCAAAGCCTTCGGTCAGGACGGCCATGGGATTTTCCCCGGCGCCACGGTGATCGAAAAGGAGATCTGTCGCCAATATCAGGTGCAGGTGGTCGGACGTCTGGACGGACTCATCCAACATTTCTACGCGATCACCGTTGAACGGCGACTGAAGCACCCGGCTGTCCTTGCGCTTGTCCGTACGGCTCGACGCGAGTTGCTCTGCTGACAGGGTGTTGAAAAAGTCCTCCAGCGGTGTTCTCGCATCGCTCAGAGGCTCAACGTATCGCAGCGTACGCTTCACCTCTTCGCTCGCTGCGGCCTTGCTGGAGGGTCTTTTTGAACACCCTGTGGGGATACGGGCTTTTCAAAAACCTCTCAGCACGTGGTTCGCGTCTACCAGAAACCTCATTACACCTAACGGCGTCCGACGGCTTTCAGCAGTTGCTCTCGCTCCGGACTCGTGAGTTCCTTCCACTCGCCGGCGCCCAGGCCATCGACCGTGATGTGCATGATCCTGGTTCGATGCAGCATGATGACTCGATAGCCGAGCGCTTGGCACATCCGTCTGATCTGCCGATTCCGTCCCTCGATCAAGACGATGCGGAAGCGATCACGCCCGACTCGACTCATTCGGCAGGGTTTCGTCCGGCTGCCGAGAATCACCACGCCCTCCGCCATGTGATCCAGAAAAGCCTGATCGAACGGACGATCCACCCGCACGAGATACTCTCGCTCGTGTCCGAATTCAGCACGGAGGATCTCGTTCACAATGTCGCCGTCGTTCGTCAACAAGATAAGCCCGGATGAATCCTTGTCGAGCCGCCCGATCGGAAAAATCCGTTCAGGATGCCCGATCTCGGCAATGATGTTTCGGGGGACATGCGATTCGCTCGTCGTCGTGACACCGACCGGCTTATGGTACTTGATATAGAGGGACGCTCTTCCCCAGGGCAGGACCTGGCCCTCGCGGGCGATGACGTCCGATGGCTCGACCTGATCGCCGAGCTTGGCCACACGGCCGTTGATCGTGATCAGCCCGGCCTCGACCAATCGGTCGGCTTCACGCCGAGAACAGATCCCCTGTTCGGTAAAGAACTTATTGATGCGGATCGTCTGAGCCACGGAGAGCAGCCTCATTGCCGGATACTCAAACAGGCGGTCAGCAAGGCCGCAGCGAGCGAAGGCGCGAGTCGTACGTCTCTATGTACGTCGAGCGTCTGAGTGAAGCGAGAACGAAGCGGACGGCCTGTTTCAGTATCCGGCTCAATGGACGCGACGACCGGCCTTGATGCGGCCGAGCATACGGTAGATCAACCGCGCAATGGAAAATTGCGGCGCGACAAATCCCTCAATGGGGGCGATCTCGCTGATATCCATCCCCACGATCCCTGGCCCGTTTGCCAGAGCCGTGATGAGATTGAGGGTGTCGTACCAGCCAAGCCCCCCAGGTTCTGGAGTGCCCAAGGCCGGAATAATCGACGCATCCAGGCCATCGCAATCGAACGTCAGGTACACCGGCGTTCGGCAGGCCGCAACGACGTCAGGAATCCACTTCGCCGCCTTCCCCTCGTAAGGACCGGATGGGTCGAGGATGGTTGCCGCAAAGAACGTCTTGATTCGGTCGGTCGCGTCGATACGAGCGACCTCTTCAGAACTAATCGATCGGATCCCCACCTGCACGAGCGGTAATCCGTCATCCACCACTCGCGCCATGACACTGGCATGACTGAACGGATTGTCCTGATACGCCTCACGCAGATCGCCATGGGCGTCGATCTGCAGCACCGTCATCTGCGGATATCGCTTGGCATGGGCGCGAATCGCACCCAACGCACCGGTGTGTTCCCCCGTCAGGGTGACCAGAAACCGTCCGGATCCGACATGCGGTGACACAAACGCCTCAATCGCATCGACGGCAGCGCGATCGACCTTACCGTTCAACTCCAACGGAGATGCCGTGGCCACGCCACCCCATTCTCGATAGGGCTCGCATCGCAGTTGTTCATCGTAGAATTCCACCTGAGCAGAGGCTTCTAGGATCGCGGAGGGGCCATGGTCTGAACCACGGATGTAGCTGGAGGTGTGCTCATAGGGAGCCGGCAGGACGTAGACACCCGCATGGTCCGGATGGCACCAGGGTTCGTCGATCCCTAGAAAGTTGCGATCCGGTCCTTCCCAACCAACAGGAAGCGTCATGCTGATCTTTCCCTTCGTGGGGTGAGCGGCCGAAGCGTACCCATGCAGGCGAACCCCACAGCCATTTACCGGCGAGGACGAGAGGGCACGTTTTCCGGTGGGATAAACACGGCCAGCGCAATGACCGTCGTCCACTTGCCCTTCTTCCCGACGGCCGACTGGGTGATATTCAACGTCTGCACGATCTTCCCACCCATCTTGAACACCTGTTCTCGCTCTTTCCAGGCAACATTGGGATCGAACTCGACGCCTAAGGTCGTGGCTAACATCTGTGCCGCCAAGTCTTCGGTGTATTCTCCCGTCTCTTCATCCGTCTCGCCGTGGGCATGGTGCTCGGACAGATATCCGTACGTCCCGCGGTCGGTCGGCTTGGCGAGCCCCACAGACGCCGACACCAGTTGGTTCCGTTCATTGGTTTCGGATCGGGCCATGACACAAAAGGTGATTTCGCCTGGCTTCAGCAGTTGCTCACCGCGCTTTCGGGGGATGATCTTGCAGTGCGGCGGAAGGATGGAGGACACGCTGACCAGGTTGCAGTACGCCACACCGGCGCTGCGCAACGCCTCTTCGAAGGAGGCCAGCTTTTCCTTGTGGACTCCCACCCCTCTCGTGAGAAACATATGCGTAGGTACCATCATCTCCCCTTTCGTCCGGCTATCAGCCTTTCTGGTTGTTCGGATTGTATTGCGTGACGGGCGTGCTAGCGGTCGGCCTGAGACACAGATGGCTCCGTACCACCGCGTGTATCGGGCGTTTGTTGTAGCAAGATTGGGCCGGCTTCGCAATATCTTCTAGACACTTTTTTCGGATGGATGAGGCGGTTCCTTGAGGTTCATGATGAGCATCCTGGGTTCGGTCATATCCTCGATCGCGGCACGGACGCCTTCGCGCCCCAACCCCGAATCCTTCACGCCGCCGTAGGGCATATGGTCCGCCCGGAACGTCGGAATTTCGTTCGCCAAGACGGCTCCGACTTCAAGATGACGAAACGCGTAAAAAATCTTGTTGATGTCCTGGGTAAAAATACCAGCCTGCAATCCAAAGTCCGATTGATTGAGCAACGCCACGGCCTCGCTGAGCTGGCGATAGGGCGTCACGGTCACGACCGGTCCGAACACCTCTCGACAGGAGACTTTCATCTCAGGCTTCACATTCCCCAATACCGTGGCCTCCACCAACGATCCGATCCGTTTCCCACCCAAGAGCAGGCGGGCCCCGTCCGCCATCGCTTCGCCGATCCAACTCTCCACTCGTTGCGCGGCGGCTTGATCGATGAGAGGCCCGATGGTCGTCGTCTCCTCGGCAGGATCACCGAGTTTGAGCCGAGCCACATGCATAAGAAGTTTGGTCGTAAACGCGTCGACAACGGCCTGATGCACGTACACCCGCTGCACCGAAATGCAGGTCTGGCCGGCATACCCGAACCCGCCTGCGGCGCAGCGCTGCGCCGCCAGTTCCAAGTCGGCATCCGGTTCGATCACTACGCCTGCGTTGCCGCCGAGTTCGAGCGTGACTTTTTTCTTCCCACATTTGGCCTTCAACATCCAGCCCACCGACACACTGCCGGTGAAACTCAGCAGTTTGAACCGAGGATCGATCACCATCCGTTCGGCAAGGGTGTTGTCGCAGGGCACGACATTCAGTCCACCTGGAGGCACGCCCGCTTCGAGCGCGATCTCGCCGAGCAGCAGAGCCGTCAGCGGCGTCTGCGGGGCCGGTTTGATCAGAATCGGATTCCCCGCTGCGAGTGCCGGCGCCACCTTGTGCGCCACCAGATTCAGGGGAAAGTTGAAGGGAGTGATGCCGAGAATCGGACCGATCGGGAACCGGCGAACCATGCCGAGATGGGTGTCAAAGCCCGGCGTCCAATCGAGCGGTACCACCTCACCCGCAATCCGCCGCGACTCCTCGGCCGCCACGGTGAACGTCTGGATGGCGCGACTGACTTCCCGCCTGGCATCACTGATCGGCTTCCCCGCCTCGGCCGTGATGGTCTGCGCACACTCATCTCGCCGTCGGTAGAGCAACGCAGCGATCTGCTGAAGGATGTTATACCGGGCATGTCCCGGCAACTGCGCCATGACCGCCGCCGAACCGGACGTCGATGCGACGGCCTCTTCGACATCGGACTCGGTGGCTTGCGCAACCTGAGCCACGGATTTTCCGGTGAACGGATCGACGACCGGAGTCGCGACCGCACCCTGTCTCCACTGGCCATGAACGAGAAATGGACGGGATTCCTGCACAGGAAGATTCGCTGGAGTCTCTTGGCTGAGGGTGGTATTAATCCGCCGCTTCCACCGACGCAGCCGTTTCGGCTGCCGGTTGCACAATCGCAGCTGCCTCCTCTGCGGCAATGGCCTTGGCGATCAGCTCTTCCGTCCCCCAATCACGAATCGCCTCCAAGGTAAACCCCTCGTAGGTCGAGACGCCGTGACAGGACGGACAATCCGGCATCGGAACTTTTCGATAAAAGACTTCCGTGAGGCATGACATGCACACCCAGAAGTCATCATCGCGATGAGAGACCGGCCAGAACGATTGCATCGAAGCCATAGGGATACCTCTCCCTTATATGATACAGAGGACTATCGCACCTGAGTACCGATGTCAACCCTAGCCCACATTATTCAGCCGCACACTGCTGCTACTTTTTGCCGTTCGCCAACAACCGATCGATCTCTTCCGCGAACATCTCGAAGGGAAATGCGCCCGGAATAGCCACGGCTGGTTCTTTTTCCGTCGGCTCCGTCGCCGTCCGCACCAGGATGAACCCAGGGGTTCCATGAAACCCCCACTGATTGGCTTCCTGGCGGTCCTCGAAAATCGCTTTCGTAAACCGCCCATCGCTCATGCACCGTTCGAAGGCGGTTTGATCCAGACTCAATGTCGCTGCATGTCGCCGATACACCTGTTTGTCCAGCTGTCCTCCTTCGGAAAACAACCGGTCATGCATCGCCCAATACTGGCCCTGCTCACCGGCACATCGTGCCGCCGTCGCCGCATCGAGTCCCGTCCCTTGGTCGCCCCGCGGAAAATCTCGATACATGAATCGCACTTTCCCCGTATCAACGTACCGCGCCTGAATTCGCGGCCACGTCTGTTTGAAGAACTTCAAACAAAACCCGCAGGTAAAATCCGAGTATTCGATCAGCGTGACCGGGGCATTGGCTTGCCCCCTCATCCGCAGATCAGTCTCACCCGAAGTTGCGGCAGAAACCGGCACCGCCCATAAGAGCATGCCCCCGATGACGGCCAGACACACCCGTTGTCCCATCGACCAGATCATGAACCGCGCACCACCCCGGCTTTTTTTCGTTCCAGCAGGCCCATCATCAGCAACGGCCACACGACGGTGGCATCGCTCAAGACTTCGGCGAATCGCCCACCGTCTTTCGGCGCCACAAATTTCCCCCAGGAGAGCCCTTCCTGATACGTACAGCCACTGAGCCCCCCCCAATAGTCCGGTTCGGGACAAATTCTCACGCCATAGTGAAATCGAGGCGGTGTCACGTTCAGCCCTAACCGAAGGTTGCCCACTTCAACATAGGGGCCGACTTGTTGCGCCCAGTTGCGTGGCACACCGCCACCGATCGTAAAAATTCCCCGTCGCTTCGCGGAGAGCATGTGGTCGGCATAGCTATTCAGGTCGAGGTACGGATTAAATGCCGGGTGGTATTGCAGAATCGTCTGCAAGATCCCCAGATCACCATTCTGATCGCCCCGTGAACGAGCTTGCTCGACTTGCCGCGCCATCGCCAAGGTTCCGATATCCAGTCCCACCTCTGAATCCGTAAAGGCTGGAATGTACACCGGTACATTTTTCAGGTAGGCACTTTTCAGAATGCCGTCACCATGCAGTTCTTCCGCCAACGTCTTTCCAAGTTCTCTCGTGATCACGTGCGACGACAGCGGCCGATCCTGATCCAGGCGCTTCAGCGTCTGCGCCACGACATGCTCAACATAGTTTAAATTGGCTTCCATCTCTAGCGTGTCGTAGACGCGGTTGTACCCCTTCTTGAACAACTCCTCGTCGCTCATCGACGGGTCGTGCCGATAATGCGTCTTTCCGACGGACTCGCTCAGGCCATGCGCCATGAGCGCGCCGGTCGAGATGATGCACTGCACCATTCCCTCATCGATCATCTTGGTGATGATCTTCCCCATCTTGGCGATGGTCATCGCACCGGACAACGTCATCACGACCTTGCACTCAGGGTCTTCGATCATCGCCGAGAGCACCTCGAAGGCCGTCCCCACGTGCCGTCCACCGAAGGCCGTCTTTCCCATCGCCTCCAGCAGCTCACCGAACGAAGAAATCTTGTCGGGATCCAGCGGCTCGAGCGCCTCTAATCCGTCTTTGGCTCCATCACGAAACTCACGTGCATACATAAGACAACCCTCTACAGCTACCCGAACCATTCTCTGATGTGGATTCGTTTATACACAACCCTGAATAGAGGCGTCAATGAATGTTGCGGGCGGATTCTCACTGCTTGACTGCTCGGAGAGAACGGTCCAGCAGCCGGAAAGATATCTTATCCTACTGAACTCTCATTACAGCAAATTTTGAACGCCCCCGCCCATCCACCCTCTCCCGCAAGCCTGGATGCAAGCGAGCCAGGGCCGATTCGGAAGGAAACACCGGGCAAGAGAACGCGCTCCACTCACACTGCCGACGAGATACGCCCTGAGTGCCGGCAGACACGCCGGGCGTCTCTGCATACTCCAGGTCATTCAGCCACGCGCTAAAATAACGGCTTCTTCCCGCCTGCCTTGCTGATGGCGTGACTCAGAGCTTTCGACAGGCTCTCTGCGGCCGCTGCATCGCAGACCGGAAGCGAGAGCTCCCCTTTCTTTTCCCCCGGTTTGTCCTTTGGCGCACGGTCCTCATACACGAGCTCCTCCAGGTTTGTGACCACCAATCGGCCGGTTTTGAGTTCGTGCATCGGCTTCCCCGGTATCAAGAGCGTTGCCACCCATTCAGTCACACAGGCCGCACGTGTGCAGCGCAGCCGAACGCCGTAGAGGTTCGTTCCTTCTCCTTCTCGCTCGGAGCTGACGTCGGGAGACATGGCGCGCAAGTCAAACTCCTGAACTTTTTCCACCGGCGTTTGGAGATCAAGGGCCCCGCCGAATCGCATCCGCTCATTGAGCCTTGTAATGAGTTGGAGGCCGGAGGGAGGCCGAACCACCACATCGACCTTGGCCGTTCGATCCAACTGCCAGGGCGCCCCGTCCTTCGGAGCCATCCGTTGCAGCCCGCTGCGCATGGTCGAGCAGGCTTCCCACATATCTTTGATAAACCCCATTGTCTCGTCCAACGACGGCCCATCGGCACTCGGGGGGTTGCTTGACTCGGCCCATCCAGTCGGCAGGCTTATTACGAGGGTGAGAAGCCCGACCACGAGACCTGGGACGAGCCACTTCAGCATCACGCCGATCCCTCGACTGTGCAGGATAGTTTTTGAACCTACCATGGTGGGAAAGTGTATCCTGTCGCTGAGAGTCATTTCCAGTTCAGACCATCCACGGAGGACAAAACTCACGGGTGGGTGCGAGCTGGGAGTGGAGCTACGAAGCCAGGTTGTTGAAGCGGCAGGCTCTCACCACGTGCACCGGAGAAGAAGTAACAAGCGGGATACTGTTCTCTGCGGGCACCATATCCGAAAAAGCACCAAGCGATCACCAAACTTCCGTGCCATCCGACCGGTGATTGTCCTCAGTTCTTCATCGTTTCGTCTGTAACTCCACGTTGACGAGTTTTATTTCTGAGAGATCCGTGAGTCGCGGACACCACCGTGTGCCGGCCCGCCACAAAGCCGAGTCCAGTTGGTCGTAGACCGTCCCCGGGTGGTCGTAGTGAATTCCGTACGCATGCGAGGCCGCACATCGACAGGGGAACACGAATGACTTCGCCGAGTCATCCGCCTCCACCTCGAATCGTGTCACGGTCAAGTCAAAGGTGAGCCGGATCTTGAACCAACAGTGAGCATGATGGTCGTCGACCTGCATCGAGTGCTGATAGCACTGCAACACATCTCGAACGGTCACCATGCTCAAGGACGTGTTCCCCGAGAACACCTCAGCTCGCTTGTCGAGCACCAAGGCTTTGGCGAGGGACAAGGCCTGTCCCACTTGGATCGGGTTCAGGAGGTCGAATGCCGACTCATAGATGACGATGTTGGGATGGACTTTGAATTCGCGCAGGGATCCACGCTTGGCCAATTCGAGGTTCCAATAAAAATCCACGGCCTGGGACTCGCGGAAGCGAAAGGTCAGGAGGTTCATCATACAATCCCCCTCGCTCAGGGTCGCTTTGTCGGGCACGTTCGGGAACGTGTTCGGTGGCGGCTGCTCCACACCGCCCTTCTGCAACATTTTCAGCTGTTTCGTGTGACGGAAGCTTGAACGTGCCAGGCCTCCAGTGAAAGGAACGGTATCAAAAACCAAAACCCCGAAGGGTTTTCTCTGCGGCCATCACGTTCGAAAAGACGATAAAGAGGCCGCAGTACGAGCAAACTCGGTTTGGTGGTCCCAACGGGATTCGAACCCGTGTTTAAGCCTTGAGAGGGCTCCGTCCTAGGCCAGGCTAGACGATGGGACCATCCGAACCGGTCTGAAGGATGGACGGTAGCACAAGCGGTTTTCCCTTTGCAACGAATCGCCGCCCCATCGGAAAGGGAGCCCTTTTGGATCTTCCCTGTAGGCCGTTTGCATGGGGCCATAATACCTGCCATTTCTACATCGGACAAACTTGACAGAACAGGGCAGAACGCCTAGCCTGATGAGTGTTTTCACACTATTTCCTATGCTCTATACCTGCTTCACACGACCCATGGTCGTTGCGGTTCGAGGTTGCTAAATGGGTGAGTCGGTGCCGGTTCACGGGACCGATCCGTTCTCCCGTTCGCCCTCCATGGGAGTGCTGTCCAAGCCGCGGCTCGAACTTCGCATCGGATCCAATATTTTTCGAAATACCAACGGCGTCGTCACGATTCACGGGAAAGAACAACTCGTCGTCGAACTCAAGCCGGAGCTCGGACAACTCCTCATCACCCTCGATCTCTACAGCGAGCAGGGCGTTCGCATTGCGCACCTACGCCGGAACGTGCTGACGGTGAATGAACGCGGACGATTTGCCGTGGCGATGTCTCACGGTCAAACCTTACCGGCGATTCAGTTATCAGATCTGCGGTCCGGGGATCCTGCTCTCGAGGTCCATATGATGTCCGTGCACAGAGTGGACCTCGTCTGTGGGAAACTGTTCTCGCACAAGGGTATGCCGGTGGAAATCACGCCGCACTATTGTCGAATCGGCTCCCACACGACGCTCTTTGGAGAGATCCTGGACATGCGCGGCGGCCCCGCCATCCTCGGCTGACAGGATTGACCGAACAGACGATCAAAAACCGTTTTGCCCTCTCCCCCTCTTTTCTCTAGAATAGAACGATGATCGATATCCCCAAGCCGTCCGTACAAGCGTTTCTGGTCTGCGACCAAGTCATTGAGGATAGCCTCACCAAAAAGAAAAGCCTGATCGGAATCTTCACTCATCTTCAGACGGCTACGTTCCCGTTTCATCATCAGCATATGGGACTCTACTTCTGCCTCACCGACGCCGAAGGCCTCTATCACTTTGATATCGACTTGATTTATCTCAACTCGGAACAACTGGTCTGTCGAGCCACTCTTCCCAACATCGAAATCTGCGACCGTCTCCAAATCTCCGATTTCGGCATCAATATCCCGCTTCTCATCCTTCCGGCACCCGGTCGCTATGAATTCCGCCTCCTGATGGAAGGCCAGCTGATCGCCCAAAAGGATTTCAACGTCATATCGATACCAAACCCCACTACGACTGAACCTGCCACCTAGCCGTTCCCCCATTCCTCTCATCGCCCTGTCTGTGATAGAACTCCTCCCTGAACGCGGCCTTCACGCGACCGGAACCGACAGGATCGATCCAACACCATGACCACACCAGAGTCTTCATCTTCTTCGAATTTCATTCGCGATCTTGTCGCCGCCGACCGTGCCGCAGGCAAGCATGGGGGCCGGGTCGTCACCAGATTTCCTCCCGAGCCTAATGGCTATCTCCATATCGGTCACGCCAAATCCATGGCCCTGAATTTCGGGCTGGCGAACGAGACGTCCGGTGGGGTCTGCCATCTCCGATTCGACGACACGAATCCCACGACCGAGAATCCCGAGTATGTGCACGCGATCCAGGATGATGTCCGATGGTTGGGATTCGATTGGCACGACAAGATGTTTTATGCCTCGGACTATTTCGAGCAACTCTACACTTTCGCGGTGGTCCTGATACGGAAAGGGAAAGCCTACGTCGATAGCCTGACTCCCGATCAAATTCGAGACTACCGCGGGACACTCACCGAACCGGGCCGTGATAGTCCCTACCGCACCCGATCCGTCGAGGAGAATCTGGGTTTGTTTACGCGCATGCGAGCCGGAGAGTTTTCCGACGGGACCCAGGTCTTACGCGCCAAGATCGATATGGGGGCGCCCAACATCAACCTCCGCGATCCGATCCTCTACCGAATCCGCCATGCGATCCACTATCGAACCGGATCGAGCTGGTGCATCTATCCCGCATATGATTTTGCTCACCCGTTGTCCGATGCGATCGAAGGTATCACGCACTCCATCTGCACCCTGGAGTTTGAGGATCACCGCCCGCTGTACGATTGGGTGGTCGCGGAAGCCGATGCACCCCATCGGCCACAGCAGATCGAATTCGCCAGGCTGAACCTCACCTCGACCGTCATGAGCAAGCGTAAGCTACTTGAACTAGTCGAGAAGAAACTGGTCGCCGGATGGGATGACCCACGTCTTCCTACGTTGAAAGGCCTCCGTCGGCGAGGCGTGACTCCGGAAGCGATTCGGGCCTTTTGCGAGCATATCGGCGTCGCCAAGCGTGATGCGATCGTCGAGATGCAGCTTCTTGAACACTTCATCCGGGAAGACCTCAACAAGCGATCTCTGCGCGTGATGGCGGTGCTCCGCCCGTTGAAAGTGGTGCTTGATAACTATCCGGACGGTGTCGTTGAGGAACTTGAGGCCGTCAACAATCCGGAAGACGCATCGGCAGGGACAAGAAAGGTGCCCTTCTCAAACGTCCTGTACATCGAGCAGGATGATTTCAAGGAGGACCCGCCCAAACAGTTCTATCGCCTTGCTCCAGGTCGAGAGGTCAGACTGCGCTATGGATACATTATCAAATGCGTCGGCGTGACGAAGGACCCGCAAACCGGGACGATTACCGAGCTCCATTGCACGTACGACCCCGAGACCAGAAGCGGATCGGCCCAGGAGCAGCGTAAGGTCAAGGCGACTATTCACTGGGTATCGGCGGCGCATGCCGTCCAGGCGACCATCCGACTCTATCAGCCGCTGTTACTCACCGACCAGGACAAGCCTGCGGCCGATCAGGACTGGACGCAGTCCCTGAACCCACAATCTCTTGAACACCTGACCGATTGCTGGGTGGAGCCAAGCCTTCGCACTGCCGAACCCGGCTCCCGATTCCAGTTCGAGCGGCAGGGATACTTTTGTGTCGATTCCGACTCATCACCCGACACACTCCTCTTCAATCGAACCGTGCCGCTCAAAGATGCATGGGCCAAGGTTGCGAAAGCCCAGCACACCTCTACGTAATCGTCCCTTCCGGATTGACGACCTCCGCATGCCCTTGCGGATTTTCCCACAACGCGTGCCACCGCAAACGGGGCAGTCTATACTCTCTTGAGAAACCGATTGTTGAGCCTCCGGTGACCAGCCGTAAGATTCCCTGAGAGTCGCCATGATCGAATGTCGAGAACATCCCCGCATCCCCATTGAGATCCAAGTCATTTTCTCTCTGACCGACCAGACAGATGTCCGCCATGGGACCACCTTCGACATTTCAACCGGTGGTTGTGCCGTGACCAGTACCGTATCGATGGCACCTGGAACCGGTGTCAAGCTGTTGATCCAGGCCACGGAATTGGCTGTCCCGATCACCGTCCACTCTGCCGCAGTTCGATGGGCGCACCATGGCGAGTTCGGTATCGAGTTCCTGCGCCTCACCGACCTCGATCGAAGCCGATTGCAGCGGCTGCTCCATGTCGCCGGCCTCCGATCCTCGGCACAGCACTGAGGCGCTCGGCAAAGACTTTCCTTTCTCCGCCATCGTCGTTACACTCCACCCCATGACCTGCCCCCTGTGTCAGCAATCAACAACGTGGGAAGGAAATCCTTGGCGTCCCTTTTGCTCAGAACGTTGCCAAGTCACTGACCTGGGCACATGGGCCATGGAACAATACCGCATTCCAGGCCAGACCTTGACGATGGAGCAACCCATGCTCGACTCGTCCAGCAGTCAAGGCGATGCAGACATCCCCTCGTCGATCGTTTGAGCCTAAGCACGTTGAGAGCTGTCCCACTTGGCAGAATCCGCCAACCGCACCACCCAAATCCCCACCTTTTGCGCTTGGCAGAATCACGGTGAACTTGCTAAGGTCTGACAACTATTTCTCCCGTGCGAAGGAGGACCGTCATGCTCCCGACCAAAGGCTATGCCGCGATGGCTGCGAAGGAACCGCTCCAGCCGTTCTCGTTTGAACGGCGCGATGTCGGTCCACACGACGTCTTGATTACGATCTCGCATTGCGGCATCTGTCATTCCGATATCCACCAAGCCCGTAACGAATGGGGCATCTCGCTCTTCCCAATGGTACCCGGCCATGAGATCGTCGGAACCGTCGCACAAGTCGGGGCGGCAGTGAAAACCTTCAAAGCCGGCGATCGAGCCGGTGTCGGGTGTTTCGTGGATTCCTGCCGAACCTGTACGGCCTGCCGAGAAGGGCTAGAACAATACTGCGACGGAGGCACCCTCTGGACCTACAGTGCGCAAGATAAAGCAGACCAGATCACTCAAGGCGGTTACTCAGCCCAGATTGTTGTGGATGAACGGTACGTCCTCCGGATTCCAGCAACGCTTTCGTTGGCCGGAGCAGCCCCCTTGCTCTGTGCGGGTATCACCACCTACTCTCCCCTCCGGCAATGGGGAATCGGTCGCTATCACAAACTGGCCGTCGTCGGCCTTGGCGGGCTTGGCCACATGGCGGTGAAAATCGCCAAAGCCATGGGAACGGAAGTGACGGTGTTGAGCACCTCGGAGAATAAACGGCAGGATGCGAAGCGGCTAGGGGCAGCACACTTTGCGGTGACGTCGGACCCTCAGACGTTTACGAAACTCCAGGGGTATTTCCACTACGTCCTCGATACGGTTTCGGCCACGCACGATTACAACGCCTACCTGAACCTGCTTAAAACCGACGGGACCATGATCCTCGTTGGGGCACCGGAAACCCCGACCCCGGTCGAGGCCTTTTCGCTCATTTTCAAACGACGGCGCCTGGCCGGCTCTCTGATCGGCGGCATCAAAGAAACACAACGCATGCTCGACTTCTGTGCCCAACACCAGGTCGAGTCCGACGTGGAAGTGATTCCCATCCAGCAGGTGAATGAAGCCTACGAACGGATCCTCCGGGGCGATGTGAAATTTCGATTCGTCATCGACATGGCGTCGCTGAAGTAACGAACGGCAGGAACCCATAGGCTGTTTCCCAAACTTCCACACGCCACTTGACCAACAATATAGACGGGTCTACAGTGCTGCGCAGACCATGAAGCACAAGGCTACTACCGTCGATAAGCATTTCGATCCACGCGAGATCTCATCGTATAGCGTGATGGAAGCTGCGCACTATCTGCGCATTCCGCGCACGACAATCCGAGACTGGGTGTCGGGTCGACACTACCGCAGTACAGCTGGCGTTCGCTTCTCTAGACCGATCATTCAGGTTCCCGATCCAGGGGTACAGTTACTCTCCTTTATGAATCTAGTTGAAATCCACGTCTTGGACGCTATTCGCAGGAAACATGACATTCCGCTGGAAAAAGTCAGAACTGCGATGAATTACCTCTCGAAGCAATTTCCTTCACGACATCCCCTAGCCGATCAGGAATTCGTGACGGATGGACTGAACCTTTTCATCAAAAAGTTCAGCCAACTAATCAACATTTCCCAGGAAGGACAATTGGCCATCCAAGAAGTCCTCCAGGCACACCTCCATCGCATTGACCGCGATTTCAAAGGCATCCCTGTCCGACTTTACCCATTCACACGGAAACGAGACCTCCGGGTGGAGCCCAAAACCATCGTCATCGACCCACAGGTGTCCTTTGGCAGACCCGTATTGACAGGCACAGGAATTCCCACCGCCGTCATAGCTGAACGCTACAAAGCCGGCGAATCCGTGGACGACTTAGCAGACGATTATGGACGCCGGCGCCTCGAAATTGAAGAAGCTATCAGGTGCGAGCTCTCCCTCGAAGCAGCCTGACGGACCCGTCTTCTTCCTTGATCGTTCCCTTGGAAAGAAACGTGTGGCTATTGCGCTCCGTGAAACCGGCGCCATTCTTCATATCCACGATGACCACTTTCCTCCTGATGCGAAGGATGAAGACTGGCTCACAGAGGCGGGACGGCGCGGATGGATCGTCCTGACCAAAGACCATCGCATTAGGTATCGGCATGTTGAACGGCTCGCGCTCATGAAGGCAGGCGTTGCAGCGTTTATCTTGACATCAGGCGATCTACAAGGTGAGGAGATGGCACAGGTCTTCGTCAAGGCACTCCCAAGAATCAACCGTTTTCTGCAGCAACACAAGAAGCCATTCATCGCCAAGATCGCGAAAGACGGGTCGGTCGCGATGCTCTTTCAATAAGAGTGATCGCACGTACTAAAGGCACATCACAATCTGCTCTGAAAGGCGTAGTGGAGCATGGAATGAAAGAGATGATCCATTCGGCAAGGTTGAAGGTTTGCATGCTTCGATGCTGAACCGAGTGGGGGGGGGCGAGTTTCTGTTCTCGACGTTTTATGTCCGTTCATCCTCCAGTGCTTCAACAGAGAACATGAAACGGACGATTTCCGCAATCTTCGTTCTGCTGGGACCATTGAGGCTCTCACCGTATCGGGGATCGTAGTGCCGGCAATAATCTGCCGCCAACCTGTAGCCGTGCGACGGCGACTGAACGTGCCAGAGGTATATGCTCAACGCTTCCTCTACCAGCAGTAGGTTCCGGTTGTGAACGATGCGTACTGGTCCCCATTTCTGGTTCTTGTATTCATTTTGATAGTCCCGCAAATGGTCGTGCAACCGCCCTGCCGCCTGGCGGTCCAACTGAGGTGTTATCGGATCCAAACCGGCCAGTAAGGTACGAGCTTCCAGGAACAAAGTCGCAGCTGCGCCACTCGTTTTGCCTCTGCGGGAAACAGCCCTTCCGGCGACCCAAAGGGCAAAGGCTGACAACCGCGTCGGACGCGCAAACCACTTCTTCAACACCGTCAGTCGTGTCAGATTTGCCTGACCATGCTCGTCAATCTCGTCGATGATTTTCAGCAGCTGTTCAGGAACGCTCGTTCGCATGGCAGAATGGCGATATCAGATTCTTTGGTTAGAGACACGGTCTTGGGGCCGTCGCAAAGGGGGTAATGACTCGGGTGGAACCATCAGGGTGATGCTGCGCGCCTGGCCGGGAACCCGTTGAATGAAGCCGCGCCGCTCCAGCTTGAGCACCATCTGATGCACGGTCGGCGGGGTCACCTGGAAGAACCGTTGCATGTCCGCTTCGGACGGCGCACAGCCGTTCAGAATGACGTATTGATGGACGTAGGCCAGATACTGGCCTTGGAGTTCAGTGTAGGGCGGTGTCATTCCCCTCCCAGCTCCGCTTCGAGTAAGCCGACCTGGTCCCGAAGATAATCTCCATATCCCCACCCAATGTAATCGGCGTGATCTCCCAGCCGCTGAATCCGCTCCCGGAACTCCTGGTACAACGACGGATCGTCCTTCCGCAACAGCTGTGTCATCTCATGCAAGACGGATTCGAGACTGTTGTAGTAGGCCTCGTTGATGTCACCGAACTCTCGCGTAAACTGCGTGCCGTTCTCCACGTAGGTCAGCATCAGGTTAATCGTACCGGCCAGGTTGCCCGTGGCCTTGCGGTAATCGCGGATGGCTTTGCGTGCCTCAGCCAGTTTGAGCTTTCCGAACCCTCGCGGGGGGAAAAATTGCTCGATGATCGTGCGCCGGTACCGTTCCACGGCCGTTCCGTCGCCTGCCTCGGCCTGCACGCGAGCATGCAGGAAATCGCGAGTGCTGGGTGATGCGTCGTAGAGATCTTTAACCAGCGCCAGTAGTGCCGGTTTCGACTGCGTGTCCAGATATCGGCGAATAGCCGACCAGCCAGTGGACTTTTTCTCGCTTGTCATAACTCTCCCTGGAAGGCGCGGTGGAGCATGGAGTGAAAGAGATCATCCAAGCAGCAGCGGGAGGTGGCTTGCTCGACTTGCATCGCGCGGATTTCGGATACACGGGCGGCAAACTCTTTTTGTTGCTCAGGCGTAGGCAGTGCGATTTGAATATTCTTAAGGATGCCGAGCGTTAAGTATTTGGTGTTTGACCCAAGTGAAAGGCGTTTTAAATCCTGAAGCTTGAGCCGTATGGCTTGTTGCATGAACACATATGAGTGGTCAACGTTCAAAAGACTTAGGACATACGTTCGCTGATACGCGTTGAACTTTCCCTTGTAATGTTTGACGGAGTAGTCTCCTGTCGCATTATTTCCCGCCAGCAACAAGGCCTCGCAATCAAAAGCAAAGGTGTCAATTCTAGAGTCCTCTCGCGAGCACGTAAAGTATGGATACGCACCGCCTTTTACTGCGGCATTTGAATCCAACTTGCCTGTCTTGAACGAGAGGAGGGACCCCAATGGAACCATGGCCAAACCGTTACGACATGTTCGGTAACGTCACCGAACATGTCGTAGAAGAGGGCCGGAATCAGATCGGCAGTGCGGCGGTCGGCTTGGGCGCGTAGCTTCCTCAACTCGTCCGCATCGTCCAGCAGCTTGACCTCGGTTGTCAAGAGTGGACGCCATGAAGTGTAGCCTCACATCGCCGAC
>CABVSA010000023.1 GCA_902500805.1 uncultured Nitrospira sp.
TGTCGACTTCGTTGTCGATCTTTGCAGAGTGCTGAACTCCTCTGCGACGCAATGGGCAACGGAGGTTGCGTCTGTTCAACGAGAACGCTGCGCCGATGAAGGCGAACTTGTTCATGATGAAATTAGCCATTCACGGCGATCTTGACTATGGACATCAGTAGGGAGGCATTCCATGCGGTGCAAGCGGTGCGGTGGACTGATGGTCGTGGAGTGTTGCGTCGAGGAAGAGCTCGAAGAGCAGCAGGCAGGGCGAGGAGCTCTTCGTTGTGTCAACTGCGGGGCGATGGTCACCGTCAGAATGCTCAGAAATCTTGTAGATCGACAGGCGGAGGGAATCAAGACCTCGGAGTCCACCGGTGTGTGCCCGCGGCATGTGAAGCGCACGATGGGGTTCGTGGGAGTGCGCTGGGAGCAATGACTCGGAGATTGGAGAGGGAAGGTGTCTCTCGCAAGAGCTACATGGGCTTAGAGTTTGATGATGCGCTGTTCAAGATGCCTGCTGGCGTCCTGTGGAGTGCAAATGTGGAGTCAGACGTGGTGAACCAAGAAGTAAGGAGTCAGCTCATGAGTGTCGTACAGGAACAAGAGCATTGTATGAAACAATCCGAGAGAGTTCGGCGGCCAATTCGTATACTCATCATTGATCGTTCCATCCTGACACTTCAGGGACTCAAAGAGTTTTTCTCCAGAAACCGCCATATCGAAGTCATTGGTATGGCGGGTACTCGACAAGAAGCGCTCCAAGCCATTCATGCTGAACATCCAGACCTGGTCTTGATAGAAGTGCGAGTGGGGCAGGACAGCGGGATTGAGCTCTGTAAGACCATTCGGCAGGTGCATCCTCAGGTAAGAGTCCTCTTCTTTACCACGCAGGATGATAAGGACATCTTGCGCGCAGCCATCATGGCTGGTGCGCACGGATACCTGTTGAAGAGTGCGACAGCCGAGTCTATAGCGAAGAGTCTTGAGATCGTGGCGAACGGTGGTGCCATCATGGATCAGCACCTCACCGAGCAAGTGATTCAATGGCTCCGCGACGGCAGCACGCCAGATCGCGGGGGATGGAAGGAAGCCTGCTCAAGGGAAGAGCAACACCTCCTTTCATTAGTGGCATCCGGGAAGACCAATAAAGAGATCGGACAGGAGCTGAATGTTGTTCATACGGTGGTGGCCTCCCGTCTGCAGAAGATCTATAAACGTCTTCGAATTTCCAGACGATCTGAAGCGGCGCGGTACTACATCAACCTTGAACAGAAACGACAGAATTGATTGGACCCCCTGTGTAACGAGTGATAATCCAGGTCCCTCCTCTTCTGGGAGCGGGCAATCCGACATCCATCGTTTCGTAGAAGCAAGCAAAGGGAGCGGAGGACTCCAGAGGAGCGATGGGATGAAGGGCTCTGCTCGCCGAGGCAAAAATGATCACTTGCAGTGCTCCGGCAAACACGCTATATCCGTAAGTCCGACTAGCGCTATGAAATTACGTATCATTAAGAAGGAGGACCAATGAGGCCATCGATAGTCACGGCTGGGTTGATTATGGTGTGGTGCCTGACAACAACAATGGGGAGTCGTGCCTTTTCTGCCGATGACGCAGCAATCGTGTCAGAGGCCGCACCGATTCTGGATGTAGTTACTCTGAAAGATGGCAGTGTGATACACGGCGAAGTGGTCGAAATGACCGGTGGACTCCTGGTCATCAAAAGCGCTCTAGCCGCAGATCTCATCAAGGTTAAGTGGTCGGAGGTGAGCAAGATTGCCGTCTCACATCCCATTCCATTTCATTTAAAAGAAGGGACCATTCTGAACGGGACCGTGGAAGAAGGGGATCCAGGGACGATGAAGGTGAAGGCGGGCCCGACCGGAGATACTATGACGGTTCCGATGAGTGCGGTGACGCAAGTGAACCCGGTTGTTCAAGCACCAGTTATTTACACAGGAAGTCTCAATGCCGGCTACTCACAGTCCACGGGGAATAGCCATCTTCGAAATATCAGTATCCTCGGGGATCTTGTGGCACGAAGTGAGCAGCTTCGTCTGACCCTTCTGGGCCGCTACGTCAACGGGGATAACAACGGCAGCCTGCAAGTTCGGAATGCACGGGGAACCATTAAGTTGGACTTCTTCATCACCAAGCGACTGTTTTGGTACGCGTCGGCTTATGTCGAGAACGATTTTCTTCAAAATCTCAAGCTGAGAACAGCCATCTCCAGCGGACCGGGATACCAATTCATCGAGCGGGGAGACTTGAATGGCATTTTTAAAGACATGACGTTTTATGCCGAAGCCGGTCCGACCTATTTCAATGAGGACTACCGGGACAATCGCCTCACCGACGATCGGGCGAGCTTTCGCGCACGGGTTGCGATGAAATGGGATTGGCCGCTGTTCGATGGGCGTATCACGCTGTACCACTACAACGAAATCTTCCCTTCGGTGCAAAACGCGTCGGATTTTTTCTTCACAATGGATAACGGCGTTCGCATGAAGATTTTGGCTGGCCTTGCCAGCGGGTTCCAAGTGACGACTCGATACAATAATCGGCCGCCTGCAGGAACGGGCGATACCGATAACTTATATTTGCTCACGTTAGGCTATGCATTCGACACCACTCGCAAGCGCTAACATGCTTGCGGGGTTTTAGGTTGAGCAGTTCGATGAGGAGGAGGATAGCATGTTGAAGGAATTCAAAGAATTCGCCATGAAAGGCAATGTCCTGGATATGGCGATTGGTGTGATTATCGGTGGGGCATTCGGAAAGATCGTGTCGTCCATGGTCAGCGATGTGCTGATGCCGCCCATCGGCTTGCTGATGGGCAAGGTGGATTTTTCCAGCCTGTTCATCGATTTGTCCCGTACGTCACCACCGTCCTTGGCCGCAGCCAAAGCTGCGGGGGCGCCGACGATCAACTACGGAGTGTTTCTGCAGAGCGTGTTCGACTTCATCATCGTCGCCTTCGTCATCTTTATGTTGGTGAAGCAGGTGAATCGGTTTAAGAAAGAAGTTCCGCCCCCACCCCCACCTGCGCCGCCGGAACCGACCAACGAGGAGAAATTGTTGAGGGAGATCCGCGATCTTCTCAAGAACCGTTAAGAGGATCGGCACCACAACTAGATCGGAGCGTTGCCGGGCGATGCCCCGCAACCAATGAAGGAGGGGACCTCATGCGAACGTTAAGAACCGCCATCGTCCTGACAGGGCTGGTTGCCCTGGTCGGTTGTTCCACATCCGCCAGGCAGTCTGGTTCCTATATCAAGCAGCCGGAAGTCTGCGTCGATAAGAAATGGTATGGCTATCACCAGGGGAGTGGATGTCCTTCAACGGAGAAAGCTGTGGCAGCGGATCCGACGGCTGATCGCCTGGCAGCCCTTGAGCGGGAGCGTCAACGGTTGGCGGATGAACTTGAGGCTGCGCGGAGACAGAATGGAGTGCTGAGCAGCCGGGTCAGTGAGCTAGAACGGCAACTCGCTGATCGTGATCATGAGATAGCCCATCTGCGTTCCGGAGCTGGTGATCATGATGCGCTCTCGAGTCAGCTCTCGGCAGTCAGAGGCGATGTGGGGCAGTTACAGAGCGAGAGAGATCGTCTCGCAGCTGAATTGGCGGCAGCCAGGCAACAACTGGGGGATAGCGATCGATTGGCGAGCGACCTTTCCGCAGCAAAGCAACGTATCTCTGATCTTGAGGCCCAGCTGGGTGATCGAGACAGAGACCTCTCCGCAGAAATGGCTAAATTGAAGCAGGCAGAGCGGGGACTGATTCGGGCGCTCAAACCGCAAATCGACCAGAAACACATTACCGTCGATCTGAATAACGAACGATTGCTCATCAATCTCGCCTCGGGTTATTTGTTTGGATCCGGCGAGGACCAGCTCAAGCCCGCAGGAGCGGATGCGCTCAAGCAGGTCGGTGGTGTTCTGAAGGACTTTCCGGAGTACCAGGTTCACGTCGAAGGGCACACCGACAATCGACCGATTCTCGGTGCACTGAAAAAGAAATTCCCGTCCAATAAGGAATTGTCCGAAGCGCGTGCAGCGAACGCCGCGCAAGCATTGGCAGATGGTGGGTTTTCAGGTGCCCATTCAATGGGAGCCGCCGACACCAAGCCGGTGATGTCCAACGCGACCAGTGAGGGACGGGCGAAAAACCGTCGTGTGGAAATCAGCGTGACCAAGTAGGTGTGTGCCACTTTAGGAGAGCGGCGAAGATATCGCCGCTCGTTCCGCTCTGACATGAGATTCGATTGAAAGGAACTCGCCATGAAACAGAAAAGAGTCTTAGTGGGCGCAGTGTTAACAGTCGTCATCGTTGGTCTGGGCCAATCAGTCTGGGCAGTCGACATGGGTGCCATGAAGCAAAAAGTTGAGACGGTGAAAGGTCAAGCAGAGAACGTGAAGAAAGAGGGTGGAGAGACCGCACAAAGCGCGAAGGACCTGAAAGCTCAGGATGCCATGAAGAATGCGGGAGAATTGAAGGACGAAGGAAAGAAGCTCAAAGACGCTGTCACCGGCAAGTAGCGTGTGAAAGCTGTTTCTTCCTGTTAAGGCTGGCGCGGCACGGACGCGCCAGCCATTCACGTCTCATGCTCCCCCGTGAAAGAGATCTGCGCAAGATCCATTCCTTCTGAAGAGATCGTCATAGGCCCAACTCGCTGAGCGATGGATGTGTATCAGGACGCCGGCCCAGCGGCCAGTGGTACTTCCGCTCGGATTCCAGAATGGGAAGATCGTTGATACTGGCGAAACGCCGTCGCATGAGGCCATTGTCGGCAAACTCCCAGTTTTCATTGCCATAGGATCGGAACCAATTCCCTGAATCGTCGCGCCACTCGTAGGCGAAGCGTACGGCAATTCGGTTATCGTGGTACGCCCACAGCTCTTTGATCAAGCGGTAGTCCATCTCGCGGCCCCACTTGCGAGTTAAGACCTGAACGATAGCGTCTCGACCCGTTAGGAACTCTGAGCGATTTCGCCACTGACTATCCGCACTGTAGGCTAGTGACACCCTCTCGGGGTCTCGCGTATTCCATGCGTCTTCAGCCATTCGTACTTTTTGAATTGCAGACTCGATATCGAATGGGAGCAACGGAGGCCGAGGCTTCCGACCCAATAAGTCCGGCTACGAACAGGGCCAGGGAGAGCAAGAACGTCTGGTCTCTCCGTCGCATCATGGTGCATCATCGAGTCTCGGTTGGCGGTGAGACCTCGGCCACCGTCAGCGCATCCAGGGGGAACCCCCTTTCGCGCCATGCGTCGATTCCTCCAGCAAGAGGCCGGACTCTGGTGATCCCCTTCCTCCGCAGTAGCAATGCCATCCTGGCGGCCGTGACTTCATTTGGGCATGCGCAGAAGAGGATCACATCTTGGTGACGGGGAATTTCATGGTGTCGCTGCTCCAATTCATCCGTCGTCATACGGAGCGCACCTCGAATCGTATAGGGGTCGGATTCGTGATCCAGCGCGCCCCGCAAATCCACCACCAGGAGTTCATGGTTGTTATCCATCAATTGCTTCAGGCACTCCGCCGTGATGCGGGTGATCCGCAACTTGCGTAGAAGAAGCTGTCGATGGACGAACTTGTATACGAGGTAGGCGGCGATCCCTGCGCCGATGAAGACGGCCAGCCATACGCCGAACCGCTCGGCCTCTCCCGCCAGGCGTTCGATGTGGTCGCTGAGCAGATAGCCAGGAAGAACAAACGCGAGAGTCCAGAGGACAGCACCAATTCCGTTGTAGAGGAGAAATCGCTGCATGCGGATTCGGAATAATCCGGCAAGCGCAGGCGCCAGCGTACTCAATCCTGGAATAAACTTGGCCAAGACGAGAGATCGTACGCCGTGCCGGGCAAAGAAATTCTCCGTGCGCCGCACGCAGGAATCCGGCTCCATCGAGATCCGGCACAGGAGATTCAACGCATGTCTGCCTCGCCGGCGCCCCAGCTCATACCAGATCAGATCGCCGGCCACGCACGCCATAACGGAGAGGACGACAGCACCCGTGAGATCCATCTTCCCGGCACCGGCCAAGGCACCGGCCGCAAGCAGAACGGGCACGGCAGGCAGGGGCAATCCGATTTGTTCCGCAAAGACCACGGCAACGAGCAGGACCTCCCCATATTGAGATACAAACGCATTGACTTCATTCATCTGGATTACCGAGATCAGGCTGAATGCTAGAGGCCAAGCTCAGATAGCCCCGGGTAATTATTGGGCCGGCGACCGATGGGCCAGAAATACTTTCGATCCTTCTCGGAGATGGGCGCGTCGTTGATGCATGCAAATCGACGGTGCATGAACCCACGTTCATCGAATTCCCAATTCTCGTTCCCGTATGAACGGAACCAATTTCCTGAGTCATCGTGCCACTCATACGCAAATCGAACGGCGATGCGATTACCGTGAAACGCCCACAGCTCTTTGATGAGACGGTACTCCAGCTCGCGTTCCCATTTGCGGCGTAGGAAATTGACAATCGCTTCTCGTCCGGTCAGAAATTCTGCGCGATTGCGCCAGAGGCTATCGACCGTATACGCCAGCGCCGCTCTTTCAGGATCGCGCGAGTTCCACACATCCTCGGCCATGCGGACTTTGAGGGCCGCGGATTCAGCATCAAATGGGGGGAAAGGTGGTCTAGGCTGTTCGAGACTGTTCATGATGATGCCCTCCTTGCGTTGTGCTCAAATTGCCGGGCGGCAGAACATTCCTCCTGTGCTCGCATCGAGCGACCTCTGCTCTCCCATCTTCCCCCTTGCAGGCCGGTCTGCAGGGGGGCGTTCATCACCTGGTCAATTTTGGTCGTTGGACTTCATGGTGCGGCCGAGGAATTCGCGAATCAGCTTCGCGATCTCGTGGCCGTGCGTCTCCAAGGCGAAGTGTCCGGTATCAAGGAGATGGATGTCCGCGTTTGGAATGTCGCGTTTGTAGGGCGCGGCACCGGCTGCCACAAAGATGGCGTCGTTCTTGCCCCATACGACCAGCGTCGCCGGCTTGTGTCCACGAAAATAGGCTTGCCACTGGGGGTACAGCGGGATGTTCGTGCGGTAGTCGTAGAATAGATCCAGCTGAATCTCCGCGTTCCCCGGTCGGTCGAGGAACGTTTGGTCCATCGTCCAGGTATCAGGACTCACGAGTGAGGCGTCCTTCACGCCATTTGTATACTGCCACTTCGTGGCTGCCAGTGACGTCAGCCACCGGATTGCCTCGCGCTCAGTTGATCCTCCCGTGCTCCAATAGGCCTTGATAGGATCCCAGAATTTCTCGAGGCCTTCGTTGTAGGCGTTTCCGTTCTGCACGATCAGTGCGGTCACTCGCTCAGGATTCTTTGCCGCTAGTCGGAAACCGACCGGTGCCCCATAATCCATCACATACAGGGCATAACGGTTCACGCCGAGTTGGCGGATCAGCTTGTCCACCACCTGGGCGTAGTTGTCAAACGTGTAGGCGAACTTTGATCGGTCGGGCATCCCACTCTGGCCAAAGCCCGGGTAGTCAGGTGCAATGACACGGTACTTGTCGGCCAGTTGCGGGATGAGGTTGCGATACATATGTGATGATGTCGGGAAGCCGTGAAGCAGCAGAAGAACGGGAGCCTCCTTCGACCCTGCCTCACGATAGAACACATCCACGCCATCAATTTTGACGGTGTTGTGCGTGACGCGAGCCGGAGTCGATGGCTCCGTTGTTTGCGCGAACACCGAGATCTCCATAGTGAGAAGCACGAGGCCTAACAACAGTGGTGACATCAGTCGTCGCCACAGCTGTGTCTGTGGATACCGACATAATTGTCTTCGAATTGTCATGGTTTGCACTCCCTTTACATGAACGCTCTTGCTATAGATTTGAGATGTCTGTGGGAGCGAATGGCCTTAGCCATCCACTCCCACGCGACATCACCCGTGATCAGCTATGGTAGTAGCGCTCTTTGACGATCTTGCCGTCCTGCCAGTCCGTCTTGACGACTTGTTCGAGGCTGATCGTTTCCCCATTCTTCAATTTCACGGTCAGTACCGAGTCGTAGAAGCTGGTATTTCCAGAAACAGCCACGGCACCGATGGTGTAGCTGACAAAGGCGGCCACTCCGATCGTCTCTCTAAATTTATCCAGTCGCTCAATGGCGGCCTGTTTACCCACGACCGGTGGCTGATTGCCTTCCTGTGTCACGACCGAATCCGCAAAGTAGATCTTCTGACCTTCGGTCATTTGACCCTGCTTCAAAATGCCCAACATTTCTTCCAACGTGTCCTTCACTGACTTGCTCATGATGCTTCCTCCCTCTATGCCTTGCGGCGGTTAAAATGTGTGGAAACCAGAAATTCCCACACGGGTGATAGTTGAAAAGTCCTGATTCTGTCAGTTGTGCCAGACTCTCCACTCGATTCAGCTTCTCGTTGTCAGCTCATATCCCGGCGATCAGATTCACGGCTTCGCTCGTGCTCCACACGTCGCTGGCGATCATCCGGTAATTCACGAAGGCTGCCTCGAACCCGTCGTACCCTGGAAGCTTTGCGGCAGCCGTGGCATCGGGGACGACCACCACGTTGAATCCCTGCTCGATCAGATCACGCATGTGGGATTCCACGCAGAGATTCGCCGACATGCCGGCGAGAATCAGCTGCGTCACACCGGTCTTACGCAGTTGCAGGACGAGATCGTTCGTCTGCGGGCCATACACCTTGTGCGGACTGGTCACGATCGTCTTGCCGTCGTTAATGTACGGCTTGTACCGCTCAAGCCAGTCGGCTCCCGATTCCCCGAAGCCTTCGGTCGTCAGAGCCCCTTTGCGGTCAAACATTCTGATACTGTGCATGAGTGTTTCCACTGCACCTTCAAACTTCCACTGTTGGTCATGTTGGTAATAGTAGTGGGGGCTGATAAAGACCGGCACATCAGCCTTCTTGGCCGCCTTGAAGAGGCTCTCGATGTTTTCGACGGTCTTGTTTTCGGTCACACTGTGGCCAACAACTCCCCATGCCACTCCTTTGGGGCTGAGGAAATCATTTTGGGGATCGGTGACAACCACTGCGACCTGCCCCTTCCTGAGCTTCATTCCAGGACGCGGAATGGGGGCATCGGCACGGGGCCCTCCGATGTAGTGAACGGTCTTTGTTTCGGTACTCATTGATACGTTCTCCTTTCTTAATTGTGATGGTGTGTCCGATTCGCAGCGAGTTCGCTCACGCGTTGGCCTTACGACGTATGAGCGGCCTCGCATTGACGGTGCCGGGCTAGCTCAACTGTGTCGCCGACTCGAATGTCTCCGCCCCGGATCACGAAACAATTCAACGCGAGCGTGCCGCCGAATCTCCGCACGATATCCGTCAGCACCTGACGATCTTGTTTCAAACTGTCAGGATCAAACGTCGTCATGATGCAGCGCCCGCGGAGATCTTGGATTCCGATGATGACCTCTCCGATGTGCAAGCACTGCCCGGGCCACGAGCGCTCAGCCAAACCCTCAACCCCACCGATGACCAGATTCGGTCTCAGCCGCCGACCGTCACGCCCGAATGCCGCAATCGCTCCATCCGTCGCCACCAACAACGGCAGCACGTCAAAACGATCACTGGAATCGTCACGAACGAGCTGGGCGCCAGGGCCCACGATATCCACCACGTCTTTGCGGACCTTGGGATCGCTCCATAGAAAGCCATCAACCACAGGCTCGCCGGACTCATTGAGCCTGCCATGGTGACCGAGCAGCCGATGGTGTGTCCTGGACGTGATGACATGACCATCCTCATTCTCCACATGCACGATGCGGTCTCCCTCGATGCCGAGTGGTCCGATGTGCGCATGTTCTAGCCGTTCACCGGCCATTGACTTGACCGGATATCGCCATATCTGTGCGATCTTCATGATCTGAGCTCCTCCAACAAATGGGGCAGCCGCCTCATGGCGGAGACCCTCACACTTTCATCATCGACAGTTGGGCTTCGAGTTCGGTAATTCTCGCCTTCAAGGGGCCAACTAGCTCTTCGACCTCTTTGAGCGAATATCGCGGAGTGATGTACTTTGGGCAGTTCCAGTCAAAGGACACCACGTCGATGAAGACGATCCGTTCCACTCGTGCTTTCATGCCGAGGTTGGCGAGTTGTGCCGCGAGATCCGGATGCGATCGAGCATCCTCAACCCTGGCATGGCCGAGGATCTTCAGCCTGGCCCGATTCGGGTAGTCCATCAGAAACAAGGACACTCGATCGTCCACAGACAGATTGCCGGTGCTCAGCAATTGCCGGTTCCCTTGATAGTCTGCAAAGACCAAGGTCGAGGGATTGAGCACACGCAGAAACCCCTTGGGCCCTCCGCGATGCTGGACATAGGGCCATCCGGTTTCGCTCACCGTACTCAGGTAGAAACTGTCTCTGGCGGCGAGAAACTCCGCTTCCCCTTCGCCGAGGAGATCGCGCTCAGGAGCACCCGTGATGTTCGCCGCATGTCCATAGTAGTGGTGCTGGGCACGCAGAACCGACTCCGTCATCATCGTCTCAAGATATTTCATCGCCATCGGTCCGTCCTCCGTCGAATCGGCCCGTCAACGGGTGACCGTTGCAGGCCGCTCTCCGAACCCCTCATGTGTCAGTAGACTCCGAAACAACTCGTCGTTGGCCTTGTGTCGTCACGAACCTTGCGGTTTAAGACAACGCTATATGGCTGTGCAGGATGCGCAAAATGGCCGTCCAGCCAGGCCGCAGCGAGTGAAGAGGCGAAGCGTACTCTGAGCCGTACGTTGAGCCTCTGAGCGATGCGAGAACGCCGCTGGCGGTCTTTTTCCGCATCCTGTTAGAACACCACCGTGTTCCAGCCATCACTCACATACCGGCGCAAGCTCAAGAGTCCAGACGTTCCCGTCAGCGCATGGTCTTTCTTGAGCGGGACGCCGCACGACTCCACGCTCTCTTTTGCGCCAAACACATCCGCGCAGCCGCAGGAGGCGCCTTGCACGACATCACGCACCGAATTGTAGAGCGCGTTCGCCGGATGTGAGAGTTTGGTCAGCTCTGCCGGCCAACGGGTGCCGGTGCCGTTGAAGACGACGGCGACTTCATCGCCCTTCTGTTTGCACTCTGCGGCCAACGCCAGTGCATTAAAGACCCGCCCCAGTGCTTCTTCCGAACCATTCTTGGGGTCGGACATCACAATGATTGCAGTTTTCATGGATCCTCCTTGATGGTTGAACGGTCTTGATAAACGGTTTGTGATGAGCTTTTGTATTTGAATCGCCATCGTATGTACCTGTTATGGCAAGGCTGGTGCCAAGACGGGTCGTCGTCAGAGAAGGGGAGAAACGGTTGAAGAAATAGGGAGTTAGCTCAGAAAAATGCCGGAGGCGACGTCAACGCGCATAGGGATATCTCCACGATATCTCGTGGCTCTACGAAATATGGGAGGACATGGTCTGTCGGATCGGTGGTTAGGAAGAAGGGGGTGGTTTCTTGATCCCAAGCTTCTGCATGCGGGATCGCAATGTATTGGGATGAAGAGCAAGTCTCGTCGAAGCGCCATGTTTCCCTTCGACGACCCAATCGACTTCTTGGAGGATCAGGGTGATATGGGCCCGTTCAACTTCTTCGAGCGTGCGTGAGGTGTCAGGGGTTGCAGCGCGATCCGATTGGAGCAGGACCTCATCAACCTGGAGAACAGGACCCGGTGAGAGGATGGCGGCCCGTTCGATGACATTCTCCAGTTCGCGGACATTACCAGGCCAGGCATAGCTTATGAGACGATCCATGGTCTGTTGGGAGATCTGATCGAGTCGTTTTCCAAACTTCTTGGACAATCGTCCGGCAAACGAGTGGACGAAAAGCGGAATATCCGAGGTACGATTTCGCAAGGGTGGCAGTTCAATCGGGAAGACATTGAGCCGGTAGAGGAGGTCTGAGCGGAAGGAGCCGGCCTTCACAGCCGCAGGGAGATCTCGATTCGTTGCCGCGATCACTCGAATGTTCACCTTTGTAGAACGACCGCTGCCGATGCGCTCGAACTCCCGTTCTTGGAGCACGCGCAAGAGCTTCACTTGTGCGTCCAACGGCAATTCACCCACCTCATCGAGAAAGATGGTTCCTCCATCTGCCAGTTCAAAGCGTCCGATTCGCCTGGCGAGCGCGCCGGTGAAAGCACCCTTCTCGTGGCCGAACAACTCGCTCTCCACCAGATTGGCAGGGATTGCGCCGCAATTGACGCGAACGAGCGGTCTCGTGCTGCGAGGGCTGAGGTCGTGCACGGCCCGAGCAATGAGCTCCTTGCCGGTCCCGGTTTCGCCCAAGAGCAGGACCGTTGCATCAGTCGGAGCCACTTGTTCGACCTTCCTTAGCACGGCCTTCATTGCTTGGCTCTCACCGATGATTTCATCAAAATGATGATCGAGTTTGATCTCTTCCCGGAGATACACATTTTCGGCCTGAAGCCGGTTGGTGAGTTGCTCGACCTCCGTAAACAGCTGGGCGTTCTTGATTGCGGTGGCTGCTTGATGGGCAAACGTGGCGAGCCGTTCACATTCCTCATCCGCCAAGGGGCGTCGTCCAAACATCGCGATGACGCCGAGCACGTCCCCGCGAAAGACGAGGGGGTACCCGGCAAAGGACTGGAGCCCGTTGTCTTTCATCCATTGCTTGTTCGGGAGTCGATCGTCGCCGAGCACGTCGTTGGTCTGCATCGGCCCGGCACCTTGGGCGATCTTGCCGATCTTCAGCGACCCCAGCGGAATGCGGCGGTATTCCCCATCGAGATTTGAATAGAGTCCCGCGCTCGCCCTGAGATGTAAACACTGGGTCTGGTCTCTGCAGTCAGAGGCCTTGTAACAGCCGGTACAGAGATCGCCGGGACCGAGTAGCCAGATACGGGCAAAGGCGGCACCCAGATCATCCACGAGACCTTGCGTGATGGTGGTGAGCACGACGTGGAGATCCAAACTCGACGCCATCTGCAACGCGATGCGATCAAGCGCCTTCTGAGTAGGGGAGGATGAGGCTGACGCGGACGGACTCTCCATGTGATGGTCTCCGATCTGGGCTGTGCCCAGCGTGGAGGACGATAAGTCCCGGACCGAAACATTGTCAATTGCATACGAGCCGTACTAATCCCACGTGGTGCATTGTTTGAGAGTTAAAGGGAGAGTCTTTATTTGATGGCCTGATCATATTTAAGATTCCCGACTCCTTCTCGGCATTCCAATTCCGACAAACAACGGATGAGTTTGTGCGAAGCGGGTGTGCGCTATTACTTGACCCGATCCGAGGCGGCGCCGATAATGGACTTATCTTAAGTCTCAGAAGGAAGGTGGAGCATGCCGACGGCGCTGAAAATGGAAGTGAGTCCTGACACCATTATCCGGGCGGTGAAGGGCATGAACAAGAACGCACGACGAGTCTTTCTCGAAGACTTACTGGCCGCCACTTCGCCGGAGTATCTGCAGAGCATCCGTGAGGCCCGCCGGGATTACAAGGCAGGTCGCGTGAAGTCCCACGCCGCTGTGTTTGACCGGTGACATACCGGCTGGTCTATACCCACCGTGCGATTAAGGATCTCAATGGGCTCGATGCGACGGTGAAGCAGCGCATTGGTAAGGCGCTGCAGCGGTACGAACGGGACCCGCTCGCTCTCACGCAGAACCACTCAAACAATCCGATCTAGGCTCGTATCGCTTTCGCATCGGTGACTATCGTGTGGTCTTCGATCTTGAGGGGTCCGAGATTGTCGTGTTACGAGTCGGACACCGACGAGAGATCTACAAACGCTGACCACCTTTCCCCTTCTTTTCGACACCACCGCTCAGCTAGCGAGAACGCCGCTGGGGGCCTTTTGTCATCCTGCTAAAACGATTGCTGTGCCAGAATGTCGAGGGTCAGTTGGTTGGGCTGGCCGTCGAAGTATGTGAGCAGCGCATTCTTGAAGAGTGTGTTGTCGGTGGCAGCGGTCAGAAACAAGGTCATGCAGGACCGGAACTTGAGATAGTCGAGATATCCGAAGATCTCCTCAGCGCTGCGCCCATTCACATCAAGAACAAGCTGCGTACAGGTTCTGAGCCTGGGGCCGAGGGTAGGGTGTTGCAAATAGGTCTTGGCCTCATCAATCGAGCCAATGGCGAACTGCTGCGCCAGTACACTGTGGCCAAGACCGGCGATCTGCGGAAAGATGAACCAGATCCAGTGACTGGATTTTCTTCCGGCTCGCAGCTCAGCGAGGACCGTGTCATAGACGGGCGTTTGGGCGGTGAGGAAACGGTGGAGATTGTAATCGTCGTTCATAAACTATCCGCGGCCGAGCATGTTGTTTTCAAAACGATATCATGCCTGACAATGTTGGATTGGGAGATCCGACACTCGTCACTCTTTCGGCGCGACCCGCCCAATGAGCATGACACGGCTTCACAAGTGGTCAGCTTTGTAGCGAAATAATTCAATCCCCGCCACTATCGGGCCACGCGCTCTGTCTGGAGTTTTATTTTGACACGTGTTGCGTTACAAGCTACAGTCTCCCGGTGAAGATACGGAACTTTATTCATAAAGGCTTGCAACGGCTTTATCTGGACGGCAGCGCCAAGGGTGTACCGCCCGATACCGTGGACAAGCTGCGGAAGATGTTCGCGTTTCTGGAGGTGATGAGCAGTGCCGACGAAGTGCGCGCCCTCACCTCATGGAAGGCGCACACGTTGACCGGAGACCGTAAAGGCACGGTGAGCTTGAGCGTGACACGCAACCGCCGCTTGACGTTCCGCGTTGATACCGCCGAACAAGAAATCTATGACGTGAATTTAGAGGATTATCACTAGCACAGGAGTACCAGACCATGCCCATGAAGAACCCGCCCCACCCCGGCGATTTTATCCGAACGGAAATTATTCAACCGGCTGGCCTGTCTGTGACCGCTGCCGCCGACGTGCTGGACGTGTCGCGCCCTGCCCTCTCGAATTTATTGAACGGCAAGGCCGACCTGACCGGCGATATGGCCTTGCGGATAGAAAAGGCGTTCGGTGTCAAAATGGATACGTTGATGAAGATGCAATCCAACTATGACATTGCAGAGACGCGCCGCCGAGAGAAAAAAATCAAAGGTGTGCGGCGCTTCCATGCGACGCTGCACCCGTGACGGCTTCATTGTCTATAGGAGCTTCAACGGTTTTGTCCCTAGCCCGCATTCGTGACTCTTCTGCTGCAATCGCTGATACGCCGCCTGTTTATCGCCTTCACCATTCGTAGACGGCGGATTCGCATCATTTCAGCCAGAGATATGAGTCCCAGGGAACGGAGGACGTATCATGACCACACGCAAAAACAGACCGACGTTCAAGAGTGAGAAACAGGAAGCTGAGTTTTGGGCGTCACACGACTCAACGGAGTATGTCGACTACTCCAAGAGTCGTCGGATGGTGTTTCCCCGGTTGAAGCCGTCCACCGAGACGATCTCGCTCCGCCTGCCGAAATCCCTCTTGGATCAACTCAAGACGATCGCGAACAAACGCGACGTCCCGTATCAGACACTGCTCAAGCTCTTCGTGCTCGAACGCGTCCAGGCCGAGTTGCATCACAAACCTGCCAAAGCCTCCTGGCAGGATCCGATCACGGCGATCGCTGGGAACGAGTTTGAATGTGGCGGGTGGGGCGGGCAGGGCAGAACGACATGGTTCTTATCCCTGCGCCATTGCACTGTGACCAAGACCGACGATCTGCGGAAAGATGAACCAGATCCAGTGACTCGATTTTCTTCCGGCCCGGAGTTCAGCGAGGGCTCTGTCATAGGTGTTCACTTGGGCAGTGAGGAAGCGGTGGAGATTGTAAGGATCGGTCATGCGCTGTATCAGCGACCCCGTTTTCTCTGGTATCGCCATGCGATGCTCAAGGGTTCTGACCTCTTTCTCTCAGTTGGTTAGATGGCCAGATCGAAGGGGAGATCTAAAATATCGCGCAGACGACGACCAGAAATCAGAGCGTCCAATGTTCTGTTTGGTGGGTTGCGATCAGTATAGTCGCAGATTTATAGATGACGGTTAATTCCAGAAATGGAACCTGAAATCGCGACTAACCAAGGTAGTACGCCCATTATCTTGTCAGACTTCCCTATGTTGCATTTGGCACACAATATCCTGACGTTCTTTGCCGAAAGACTGCTTCCCCCCTTTGAATAAGGAATATCATGATCATAATGGAGGTTCTTCTGCGATCCGCACTCGACACACTTCCCATGGTCCCTCTTCCAAACATGAACTTTTACTTCGGTTGGAATTATCCTGGTATGGGGCAACTCGGTGATGCGGCCGAAAGATTTCTTTTCGACAGGTTTCAGGAAGAACTTGAAGACTTTTCTTTTTCCATCTAGCAAAGAGAAGTGGGCGTCGAGAAGCTCGAAAAATCCTTTGTAACACCATACCCCAACAGCAATTTTCTCATATACTTTAACCAGCTCGGCTCTTTCTCTTAAGCCTGTGCGAAAGTCCATAGCTGCTCTGAAGAATTTCCCATTCTCCGTCCATGATCCCTTTGGCGTTGTTAATGGCTGATCGACTTCCTTGGGGTTTGGGCAGTCTTTCGTCCGTGGCTGGTCATGGCCTTCGTACATAAGAATCCCTGTCGTCTTGTCTACGACGTCTTCGTAGGGAGCATTTGTGCGTTGAGACATTAGGAGCACTGAATACTCCTTCCCAATTCCAAAATTCATTCCTTTCTGAATCATGACACGTTCTGCGCTGATCAGTTGGTGGTAGCTAATGATGTCATCAACATTCATATGGCCTCTGTTTGCCAAAGTCTCTACTGCTAAATATCATACGACAATCAGCCGGTTGATCTCTATTGGAGGGATGATTTCCTTGGTTCTGTGTGCCTACAAGTGTGAGCTTGTAAAGTGCGTCGCTATTTGAATCGGTGTCATGAAACATTGCCCTGCATTGAATGGCTTAAGTTTGGAAATGCTTTTGAGCTTATGGTGGGATGGGATTGGGGAGTAAGGCCGTTTCAGTTAGGAAGGGGTTGGAGGCCGCTGGCATGGCTTCTTTAATCCGTTCCACCTGAATGACGGTGAACTCGTCGCGTCCTTCCATCGGCAGATTATCGGATTAGGCTGCTGCCTTTTTGACCCGGACTTCTGCCCGATGACCGGTTGCGGCCAGGACCCGAATCAGCACATCGGTCGGCATTGTCGGGGTCGAGAATTGCCTGGAGTGTTTTGGGTAGGTTGTAGAGTGGTTGTATCGTGCGTTTGTCGGAGACCTTACCGGGCGCGCACGCCACCTCCGTCAGGACGGTCCAGTCCGTCTTTGAATCTTGAAGTTTTGTCAGCAGTGGCAGAGCCATACACGCGTCGCCGCTGATTCTTTACTCAGGCAGCAATTGTTGGGTTGGGCTTTTGGACTCTAATGCTGTGAGTTCGAGCCCCGCGATTTCTTGGAGCGATTTTCCTGCAATCGCTTGTAAGTCACCATACATACCAACAGTAGCTTGCATCACTCGCTCGATCTGTTCCTCTCGCTTGGCCCATTGCTTCGTGATGGCTTTCTTTTCCCGGTCCAGATCCTCCTGCATTGAAGAGAACGCCTCGACAATGGCTTCGACCCGATGGCGGAACCGCGGGCCGGTGAGATACTGATAGACCATTTCGGTCTTGGTCTGTTGGCCATCAAGTGCTTGCCGAGCCGAGGCGAGTTCGATTAAGGAATGGCGGAGAGCGACTGCCAAGGAGAACACGGACTTTGCGTTCGTGACCCAAATTCCATCAACCAGATCAAAAGACTCAACGTCCTTGGGAAGAGTCTGACTGACAATGACAGCGATTTCAGCCTTCGCAGTCCGTTGGTCGTCGCGAAGTTTGGCCAGCCAGCCGTCGCTCCAATTTTTGGTTCGCTTGGATTCCCATAAGATCGTGCCGCAGACCTGACCGAGAGGCCCCATGACTCGCTGGAGTGCATCTCCGCCGAATTCACCTTTGGGCACAGGTTCGATCGTGTCCCGCGGGAACTTTGCTCTGAGTAACGCTTCCAGTTCTAGTTCCTGAACTTCACCCTGGAGTTGCTGCGACCCCTGTTCCGCCCTGCGTTTGAGTTCCTCGATCTGGGTCTGCATGGAGGCGATGGTTTGCTCCTTCTCCATGACCTTGAGCTTCAGGCCTTCCTCGGCTTCCTTCTTGGCCTGTTCGCGGGTGGCCAACAACCCATCCTGCACGCGCCTTTCGACCGTGAGTTCCAGCTCGCGCTTGGCATCGTCCAGTTCACGCTTTTGCCGGATGAGATCGGCCTGCGCCTGCTGAGCTTCGGCGAGTTTAGCGTTCCGCTGCGTGAGGACGTCTTGGAGTTCGGCCAGCTCTCTGGCCTTCTGATCGATATCTGATTGCAGAGCAAGTTTCGCCTTCTTGGATTCCTCGCTGGCAATCTTTGCTCGTTCCATTACGAGCTTCTCGGCAACCTGATCGTCGATGGCCTGCTTGGCCTTCGAGACGGCTTCCTCCCGCTCGCGCAGCACTTCTTCCTTTTTGGCTATGTCTGAATCTTTGAGCGCCAGCCGTTTTTCATAGTCACGACGGGTTGATTCGATCAACGGAGCCGCCAGGGATTCTGTCAGCTTGATCTCGGTCTTGCAGTTTGGGCAGGTAATAGTGGGCTCTGACATAAAGAATTCCGGGTTATGCTGGAGTATCTATCGGGGCAATTCCTACGCTCAAGGAGAGAATTAATCAACAGTCTAGAAGGGAATCGATGCCGTGTCCCTCATCGACCTATTTCTCTGTGGCCCCGTGTGCAAGTCCCCATTGATGGATAGCCTCCACAATCGGCTTGAGGCTCATACCCAAAGGCGTGAGCGAATATTCCACTTTCGGAGGCACTTGGGCGTAGATGCGTCGTGTCACAAGACCGTTCTGTTCCATATCTCTGAGCTGTTGCGTCAAGACCTTTTGGGTGACGCCATTGAGCGCACGTCGCAACTCAGCGTGGCGGTGCACCCCTTGAAAGAGGTACCACAAGATGATGATCTTCCAGCGCCCACCGATGAGTTTGACGGCTGATTCTGCCGGGCATGATCGGCTGGTAGCCATCGGTCTGCAACTCCCTTCGGTTTCCACATGGTGCCTACTGCACCGGATGGTGCCGTCTTGTTTTCACGGCGATCCGTCTTATACCGAATTGGGTGTGGCAAGCCAAGGTCAACGTATCGACCCAGGCGTTATTTAGAAAGGAGATCCATTATGATGATCATGCCCAACACGCCAACCAAGAAGCAGGTGGTGGAGATCCGTCGCAAAGCCGATCGATTCCATACACAGATCAGCTGGCTGGATTCTTGGCACAGCTTCAGCTTCTCGCAGCATTATGATCCGCTCAATATGCACCATGGGTTGCTGCTCGTCCACAACGACGACATCGTGAAGCCGAACAGCGGCTTTCGGACCCATCCGCATCAGGATATGGAAATCGTGACGTGGGTCCTGGACGGGGAACTGGAGCATAAGGATTCGCAAGGCAACAGCGGAATCCTCTATCCGGGCTTGGCTCAGCGGATGAGTGCCGGCACGGGCATCTGGCACAGCGAGATGAATGCGCAAGGCGACAAGGCGGTGCATTTCATCCAGATGTGGGTGCCGCCGGATCAAGAGCGTGTTGCCCCGAGCTATGAGCAGCTCGATATTAATGCGCAGTTGGGTATGGGAGGACTCGTCCCGATTGCCTCCGGTCGCGGGCATGGAGCGGCCATTGCGATCAGGCAGAAAGGAGCCGTGCTCTGGGGCGGACGGCTTCGTCCCGGCGAGACCGCGCTCGTCCCTGATGCGCCCTATGTGCATGTCTTTGTGGCGAAGGGGGCCGCCGAGCTTGAACAGGCCGGTTCGTTGCAGGTTGGTGATGAGGCCAGGCTCACCGCAGCCGGGGGTCGACGCCTGACGGCCGGGAAGACCGAAGGGGCGGAGGTTTTGATCTGGGAAAGCGACGCGACCATTGAATTGTGATCAGGAGGAGTGACGTGAATGAGACGATAGCGTGAGCGGATGGGTTGCGAACCAGGAGCGTGATAATTCGATCGACTTTCCTGGGCAGTCTCATGTAGAGCAGAATGGGATCTCTCCATGATGCCCGCTCTCGGACTACGTTTATCCATGGGCTGAGTACGGGGCGCCACGTGAACGCATTGTCTTGCTCTTTCCGTCCGCTAATTTCTTTGCCGGTGAACGGACCGGACAGTTCCGACTTGGCACGGACCAATTGTTGAGAGATGCGAAGGGTGAAAGTCGAATCTCTGTGGAGGATTTTGCGTTGGCGATGATGGCTGAGGTGAAACATTCACAGCACATTCGCCAACGTTTCACGGTCGGCTATAGACCCATCACCGACGGACGGAAGATCAAAGGAGGGCGCACGATGAATACTGATCTCGAGAAGGTCAAACAATTGGCGAAGGATCTCCGGAAAACGTATCCTCGCAGTCCTAGAGAAAAACTCGGCGGTTACGTAATTGCGGCGCGGTGTGTCGACAAGTGCAGGGCCTTTCTCCTGAACATGAACGGCGAGTACAACTATTGGCCCTGTTCTCTGGCGAGCCAGTGGTTCGCCTTCACCGGCATTACACCGGAGCAATTTAAAGACGTGGTAGCCACAGGCGCGGCAGACGACGAGATCGCCCGATGGATCACCGAACATTCTCAGGTGAAAGATGCGGACGAGGTTCTGAAATGGAATAACCGGCTGCGCGACATGAGACTCAGCGACATGAATCTCCAGGCACAACAGTATTTAGAAGACTATGTCCCGAAGTTTGTGCCCGGCCATCGTCCGGTCTACGTGTGGTTCGACGTGTACGATCTGGAAGAAAGACGGCTCTAATCAGTGCGAACGTGGTCTTAGCGGCGGGTGACAAGGTCAGAGAATGGTGGCGGTCTAGGAATTCGACGCTCAAGCGGCAGCGATAGTGGGCAATCACGTTCGGCTTGCCGATCAATGAGCCGATCTGCACGACTTTCTACAAGCATGCTGATGATTGCCTCGTACCTGTGGGGCGGTCGAGCTGAAGTGACGGAGAACAATGGGCAAGACACGCCTAGAGGCGTTTAGTGATGGTGTTCTGGCCATCATCATCACCATCATGGTGCTGGAAATGAAGGTGCCACACGGAGCTGAGCTTGCGGCATTGCAGCCGCTGATCCCGGTCCTTCTCAGCTATGTGCTGAGCTTCGTGTACCTCGGTATCTATTGGAACAACCATCATCATCTGATCCATGCGGCACGACATGTCAATGGATCCATCATGTGGGCCAATCTTCATCTCTTGTTTTGGCTTTCATTGATTCCCTTCACGACCGGCTGGATGGGCGAGAATCATTTTGAGCCTTGGCCCGTGGCACTGTACGGGACGGTGTTACTCTTTGCGGGGATCGCCTATTTCATGCTTGCCAGAACCCTCATTGCCGGGCATGACAGCGATTCGACTCTTGCGATGTCAATCGGCAGAGACATGAAGGGAAAACTGTCTCTTGCGGTATATGCGGCAGCCATCCCGTTGTCTTTTGTGCGACCTTGGATTGCTTGTGCCTTCTATGTGCTTGTGGCTATCATGTGGCTGGTGCCAGACCGCCGAATTGAACACTCCACTCACTCCTAGACATCTCACAGAGGTTCTACATCCGAGTACAGCACCGTCAGCACAATGGGCTATGGCCATAGACTGAATATATGCGGGCACTCCTAGCTGAACTAATCCCACGTGTCGCACTGCTTGATCGACCAAAACACGGCTTCCTTGAGCTTTTTTAGAGGCACGTTATCAGGATCACGAATCGCCTGGAGTTTCTTGTCCAAGTCGTAGAGCGGTTGAATCGAGCGTTTGTCGGGGATCTTGTCGAGGGCCCAGGCGACCTCCATACTGAGGTGGCCAAGCACTTTTGGCGACAGCTTGAACGTTTCCGTGAAGTGAGCCGTTTCAGCCAATCAATTCACGAAGAATCATCTCTTTCAGACGCGGGCTACAATCTTGACTTAGTCATGTTGTTAGTCTAGTATAAGACCATGATTCGTATCAATGTTCATGAAGCCAAGACGCATCTCTCTTACTATTTGACCAAGCTCAAGAAAAACGGGGACACGATCATTTTGTGCAACCGCAATCAACCAATCGCGGAAATACGCCCATTGCCTTCACCCCAAACCGGGAAGCGTCCCATCGGATTGGCGAAAGGGCAGTTTTCTGTTCCTTCATCGTTTTTCGAACCTCTCCCCGACGACGTCCTTGATGCTTTTTCCGGCAAGGCGACATGAAGCTTCTCCTGGATACCTGCACCTTTTTATGGCTGATTACGGATGATCCGGCGCTTTCGAGCAAGGCGCGGGATCTTTTCGCGGACCCTGCCAATGAGGCCTATCTCAGCACCGTCTCCGTGTGGGAAATCGAGGTGAAGTTCGGTCTTGGCAAGCTCCCACTTCCACAAGCCTCCGAACGCTTTATCCCTGCGCAACGTGAACGACATGGGGTTGCCACATTGCCGTTGGAGGAACAGTCGGTATTCTATCTTTCTCGGTTGCCGTCGCTTCATCGAGACCCGTTCGATCGTATGTTGATCTGCCAAGCCATTCACCATGAACTCACCCTGCTCACGCCTGATCCCATGATCACGCAATATGCCGTGAAAACGGCCTGGTAGGCGAGCCTGCCGCATGCCCATGTCATAGCCCCACCCTATATATGGCTGTAGTGGAAACGATCTGAGTGTGGAATAGAAATGGGGACGAGACTGAATAGATGATGACTGATCTCAGCTGTACTGATCCCACGTGTCGCACTGCTTGATCGCCCAGAACACCGCCTCTTTGAGCTTCTTCAGCGTCATATTGTCCGGATCTCGAATGGCCTGGAGTTTTTTGTCCAAATCATAGAGCGGTTGGATCGAGCGTTTGTCGGGGATCTTCCCGAGCGCCCAGGCCACTTCCGTCAAGACCGTCCAGTCCGTCTTCAGATCTTGGAGTTTGGTCAGTAACGGCAAGACGACCGATGCGTCCCCATGGAGGCCGCCGATCTGCCCTAAGGACTTTGCTGCCGCAGCCTGAACCTCCAGCTGGGGAGAGCTGTTCATCAGCTCAACGAGCAGAGGGATGCCGTCTCTGCCGAGATTGCCGATCGCTGCGAGGGCTTGTCTGGCTAGATCGCGGTCTTTGAGCGCTTCCTTCAACTTGGGCATCGCTTCATCGGCCTGCATGTCGCCAAGCAGCGAGATGATTTTCAGTTTTCTGGCTTGGCTGGTGTCCGGAGAGTCAAGCAACCTGAGCAGTCGATCCGAATGACCCCATTCCGCCGCCAGCAACAAGGGAAACTCATACTTTTCCAGAGCTTCCTGTAGCTTCGTTATCGCATATTGAGCGGCATCCGGGGCTTGTGCCGTTAGGGCGGCAGCCACGGCATCCTCGAAGTCCGTGCGTACTTCCTTTTGCCACTTAATCTTCATGCCTCCGAGCAGGTACGACAGCTGACAGGCGGGGCCTTTCCAGAGCCGAGATGGGGCATCGGGAAGGTCTGCATCTCCACCAGTGACGGCGGTGCCTTCCCAGGTCTTGCGTTGTTCGCACTTCACGCGAACGACGACGTCATGCGGTTGCCCAGCCTGGCGAACGGTCGAGTATCCGACCTCAGCCAACCGTCGAACGGCGGTGTCGATGAGGGGTGTGGAGTCCGTTGTGCCTTTGTCCGTGAGGATCAGTACATCAACGAAGACGGTCTGGATCTTCTCCAGTTGAGTCCGTTGTTCGGGTGTAAAGTACTCACGGTAGGCCAACCCGGGAGACGCAAGCAGACTCAATGCAAAAGTGGAGAGGAGTATTGGTACGACAACCATACGGAATGGATAACGCATCTCCTCACTCCACTCCAAACATATACCATTTAGTTCAGATGGTACGAGGCGCAGACCGGACTTGTTGGAACTTTTTGTCGGCTGAACTGTAGTATACACCCGCAGGCTCATTCGACGGTGTCTGTCGATTCCATTGTAGAGAAAGTGATATTGACAGCTCGTCATTCCCAATGCTACGTTCCCGAGCTCTGCTTCGTGACTTTCACGAAACTTTCAGGTTCGTCTACATAATGTAAGTGAGTCGAGAACGGTGATTAAAACAACAGTTGCGCGACGTTACGCACAGGCCCTCTTCGAACTTCTTGACCAATCCAGCATCGAAGTGACGCGAAATGCTCTCGATAGCCTGGGACAGGCCCTGAAGGGGTCTGACCAGCTTCGACATGTCGTGGCGTCGCCTGCGTTCAGTGTCGAGGAAAAGATCTCGGTGCTGCGGGGGCTGGCTGAAAAATTAGGATGTCCACAGACCGGTCAGGCATTTCTTGGACAATTGGTGAAGAAGCGTCGAATCGGGTTTTTGCCTGAGATTGCTGTGGCGTTTGGAAAGCTGGTTGATCAGGCGAAGGGCACGCAGCCGGTGACGGTGTCGTCCGCGACGGCACTTCCCAGTACGGAACAAGAGCGGATTAAAGCGCGGTTGCGGGACACACTCAAACGTGAAGTGGATGTCACGTTTCAGACCGACGCGAGGCATCTTGCCGGGTTGCAGATCCGCATCGGCAGCACGGTGGTCGACAGCACCGTCCAGGGCCGCCTGCGCGACCTGCACGTGGCGTTGACACGAGAATAAAAGGAGTCGTCATGCAGATCAGGGCCGAAGAAATCAGTGCGATCATCAAGGAAAAGATCAAGGGGTTCGACAAGCAGGTTGATGTCAAGGAAACGGGCTCAGTCATTCAGGTCGGCGACGGTATCGCCAAGGTCTACGGTCTGGATGGGGCCATGGCCGGAGAGATGCTGGAGTTCCCTGGCGGACTCTATGGCATCGCGCTCAACCTGGAAGAGGACAATGTCGGCGCCGTGTTGATGGGTGACGACGTCGGAATCAAAGAAGGTGACCCGGTCAAGCGCACCGGTCGCATCGCGGAAATTCCGGTCGGCGAAGCGCTCGTCGGTCGTGTTGTGAATGCCATCGGTCAGCCGATCGACGGCAAGGGGCCGATCCAATCCCCGCATCATTCCCGGATCGAGGTGGTGGCTCCTGGCGTGAATACGCGTCAATCAGTCCGAGAGCCGTTGCAGACCGGTATCAAGGCGATCGACGCCATGATTCCAATCGGTCGTGGTCAGCGTGAGTTGATCATCGGGGATCGTCAGACCGGCAAGACGGCGATTGCGGTTGATACGATCATCAATCAAAAGGGTCTGGGTGTCTTCTGCATTTACGTGGCCGTCGGTCAAAAGCGATCAACGGTGGCCCGCGTGGTGAAGACGCTTGAAGAAAACCATGCGATGGAGTACAGCATGGTCGTGTCGGCGAGCGCCAGCGACCCGGCCCCCATGCAGTTTCTAGCCCCTTTCGCCGGTGCAGCAATCGGTGAATACTTCCGCGATAACGGCAAGCATGCGTTGATCGTCTACGATGACTTGTCAAAGCACGCCGTGGCCTATCGCCAGCTCTCGCTCTTGCTTCGTCGGCCACCAGGACGCGAAGCCTATCCGGGCGACGTGTTCTATCTGCACTCACGCTTGCTTGAACGGGCAGCGAAACTCAGCGAAAAGCTCGGCGGAGGAAGCCTCACGGCTCTCCCCATCATTGAAACGCAAGCGGGTGACGTGTCGGCCTATATTCCCACGAACGTCATCTCGATCACGGACGGGCAGATCTACCTTGGAAGCGATCTGTTTTATTCCGGTATTCGCCCGGCGATCAACGTCGGACTGTCAGTTTCCCGCGTCGGTGGATCCGCTCAGATTAAAACGATGAAGCAGGTGGCTGGTACGCTCCGGTTGGACCTCGCGCAGTATCGTGAAATGGCGGCGTTTGCCCAGTTTGGAAGCGAGCTCGACAAGGCGACGCAGCTGCAGTTGGCTCGTGGCGTACGCATGGTGGAGTTGCTCAAGCAGGGGCAATATAAACCGATGCCGGTCGCGGATCAGGTGCTCTCCATCTACACCGGTACGCAAGGATTCCTGGACGACGTGGCGGTGGACAAGGTTCAGCAGTTTGAGGCGGACCTTTTGCATTACATTCAGCAGAATCATCCGGATCTGAAGAAGGAAGTAACGACGATCGGCAAGATCGACGAGAAGGTCGGTGGCCGGTTGAAGGAGATTATCACGACCTTCAAGCAAAAGATGGGGTACGGAGCCAAGTAGCTACGCACGTATGGTCGTTTCTCGTGAAGCGTCCGAACACGAGATACGAACGACGAACGACGAGATACGAAGAACATGCCAAGTTTACAAAGTTTACGCCGTAAGATTTCAGCCTTTAAGAATACCCAGAAGATTACCAAAGCCATGAAGATGGTGGCTGCGGCCAAGCTGAAACGGTCTCAGGACCGTATTTTAGCCGCACGCCCCTATGCGCATAAAATGCGTGGAGTGTTGAGTAACCTGAGCCAGCGTGTGAACCGCTCTTCTCACCCCCTGCTGCAGAAGCGTGAAGGGAAGAAGGTCGAAGTGCTTGTGGTGACGAGCGACCGAGGGCTCTGTGGTGGCTTCAACGGCAATATCGCCCGCAAGAGTTCCGAGTTCGTTCGGCAGTGTGAAGCCCGAGGGCTGCAAGTGAACTTGAGCATCGTCGGGCGCAAGGGACGCGACTACTTTCGTCGCCGTGCGTGGCCGATTCGACAAGAATGGACCGGTGTCTTCGATAAGTTAACGTTTGAGCACGCCATCGACATCGGCGGCGACCTCACGGACAATTTTGTCAAAGGCACCTACGACGAACTCTACGTTGTGTACAATGAATTCAAGTCGGCCATTCAGCAGCGGGTGATCGTCGAAAAGCTTTTCCCGATCGACGCCCAAGAGGAATTCAGTGCGGCATCGAGTGAAGGCCCTCTGAGCGGGAGCTATCTCTACGAGCCGGAAGAGGCGGAGTTGTTGGCTGCCTTGATCCCGAAGCATTTTCAGATACAGGCCTACCGGATTTTGTTGGAGTCTGCGGCAGCCGAGCATGGGGCGCGCATGGCCGCGATGGACGGAGCTACGCGCAACGCGGGGCAACTCATCAAGAAAGTGACGTTGTATTACAACAAGACCAGGCAAGCGGCGATTACGAAAGAGTTGATGGATATTGTCGGTGGTGCTGAAGCATTGAAATAAGAAATAGTCCTGAGTGCCGGGTACTGAGCGCTGAGTCTGTGGTAATCGTCTTCTCTCAGCACTGAGCACTAAGGACTCAGCACTCGAGCAAAGGAGTGAACTCGTGAGTACAGGAAAAGTGATTCAAGTCATCGGACCGGTCGTGGACGTGGAGTTTCCTCCCGGCCAACTGCCCAACATTTACAATGCGATCAATGTTACGCAAGACGAGAATAAGGCGGCGGGCAAGCCAGCGGTCAAGATCACCCTCGAGGTAGCCCAGCATCTCGGTGAAAATCGAGTGCGTGGGGTGGCGATGTCCTCCACCGACGGTCTCACGCGTGGGATGGATGTTCAGGACACGGGGGCTCCGATCTCCGTTCCGGTCGGTCGTGAAACGCTCGGTCGCCTCATCAATGTGCTCGGCGAACCGGTCGATGAAAAGGGTCCGATCAAGTCGAAGAAGATGTATCCGATTCACCGTCCCGCTCCCAAACTTGAAGATCAAGAAACCAAGACTGAAGTGTTGGAAACGGGTATCAAAGTGGTGGATCTTCTTGAGCCGTACAGCAAGGGTGGAAAGGTCGGACTCTTCGGTGGTGCCGGTGTCGGAAAGACCGTCATCATTATGGAGCTCATCAATAACATCGCCTTGCATCACGGTGGGTTCTCCGTGTTCGCGGGGGTCGGCGAGCGTACCCGTGAAGGCAACGATCTCTGGCACGAAATGCAAGAGTCGAAGGTCATCGATCCGGACGATTTCACCAAGTCCAAAGCGGCGCTGGTCTATGGACAGATGAACGAGCCCCCGGGAGCCCGGTTGCGCGTGGCCTTGACCGGCTTGGCCGTCGCCGAATTTTTCCGTGACGAAGAGAATCAAGACGTGTTGCTCTTTGTCGACAACATTTTCCGGTTTACCCAGGCTGGGTCTGAGGTGTCTGCGTTGCTCGGTCGTATGCCATCGGCGGTCGGGTATCAACCGACTCTTTCAACCGAGATGGGTGCGCTGCAAGAGCGAATTACCTCCACCAAGCGGGGCTCGATTACCTCCGTTCAGGCCGTCTATGTGCCGGCCGACGACCTGACCGACCCGGCTCCGGCCACGGCCTTTGCCCACTTGGACGCGACCACGGTGTTGTCCAGGCAATTGGCCGAGTTGGGCATCTACCCAGCGGTTGACCCCTTGGACTCAACGTCGCGTATTCTTGATCCTCAGGTCATCGGCGAGGAACATTACAAGGTCGCCCGCGGTGTTCAATCCGTGCTGCAGCGTTACAAGGATCTTCAGGACATCATTGCGATCCTTGGGATGGACGAGTTGTCGGAAGACGACAAGATGGCCGTGGCGCGTGCGAGAAAGATCCAACGCTTCTTGTCGCAACCCTTCCACGTGGCCGAGGCCTTCACCGGCGCGCCCGGTAAGTACGTCAAGCTCAAGGATACGGTTCGTAGCTTTAAGGAGATCCTTGACGGCAAGTACGACCACCTGCCGGAGCAGGCGTTTTACATGGTCGGGCCTATCGAAGAAGCCATCGCGAAAGCGGAGAAGATGGGAGTGAAGGTGTAGAGAGGCGGGTGAACCGAGCGTCCTCCGTGCTCGCGCAACGCGCAGTCTCGGAAGACCCTCGTGGCATGCGCACAGTTGAGGACGCATCGGTTCCCGCCTTGAGGTGGGATGAAGGAAGAGAGAGATGCCAGGGAAGTTCTTATTAGAAGTTGTGACGCCGGAAAAACTCCTCTTGAGTCAGCAGGTGGATGAGGTCATTGCGCCTGGTTCAGAGGGCGAATTCGGGGTACTGCCTGGCCACTGTCATTTCCTGTCGACCCTCAAGATCGGCGAACTCCGCTATCGAGTCGATCAGGAGACCCATTCGATGGCGGTGCTGTGGGGCTTTGCGGAAGTCACCCCGACCAAAGTCACCATCATGGCCGAGATTGCTGAAAAGGCCGAAGATATCGATGTGGAACGGGCTACCGCCAAGGTGGCTGAAGCCGAGCGTCGACTGCAGGCCGGCGGCTTGCCGTCTGAAGTCAAAGAGGCCCAGGTGAGTCTCGAAAAAGCTCGCCTCCGTAAAAAAATTGCCGAGCGCGCCAGAAAAACCAGCCACGCCTAGCTCATAACTGCCTCTTCCTCGGAACGTCGAATAGCCAACACTCTAGCAAGCGTCAGACTTACCTGGCGCTTCATCAGGCTGGACCGATGGAGTTACGATTACTCCGGTGGTCAAGAATTAGGGTTGAGCGACGCCCAGATCGACATACACCGCTTCAAAATAGCGCGTATCAGCCACCCTCATAGCTCGGTGTAGAGACCGTTGGGTTGAGTCAGGATGGTGTCAAGCCCGATACGTTCAAGGGCGTTCGTCGCAACCTCTGCATCCGCGTGTTGGGTGTGAGGCCTTGGCTAGCGAGCCTGTTATTGCCCACTTCACGAAGGCGTATCGGTGCAGTTTTTAAGTAACGTTCTGGTATCACGAGGAAGCGAGTCGAGCAGACGATCGATCCACGTTGATGGCAGCTCTTCCACTGCTTCATAAATGCGAGACTGCCACCAGGACGAAATCTCGGCAAGGTCCTCTTTCTGAAAGCGATGTTCGACGATGTCAAATGTATCGTGCCGATAGAGCACGACATCGAGAGGGTATTCGACGCTGGTCGAGCTGGTGCGAGTGGCATCGAAGGCCAGAAATCCCACCTTCAGAGCAAGGTCCATGTGGGATTGATACCGCAGTACGCGATCGAGAAGCGGTTTCCCATAGCCCGTCTCGCCGATGATGCAATACGGTGTGCCTTCGCTCACTTCCACCCAGTTTCCTTGGGGGTAGATGAGATAGAGTTTGTGCTCTTGGTCGTTTTCCAACTGTCCTCCGACCAATGCGTGAAGGTCGAAGAGCAACCCTGCTTTATCGAGCGTAGCCTTATCCTCTTCAGCGACGCGACGAATCTGAGCCGCAAACACGTTGACGGCTTTGAACAGCTTATCAAACGTCTGATCACCATCCCCAATAGCCTCGTCGAAATAGGTGATAGCCTTATCACGGACAGAACGCAGCCCTGATGTCATGAGAAACATCGAATGTCGTCCGTGTTGGTGGATGGAAACCTTCCGTGCCATGATGCATTCCGCGCCGGTCGTTACCCGTGTGTCGGCGATACCAATGAGACCATCTTCGACTTTCATGCCTAGGCAAAAGGTCATTGTGCCTCCGCTCCGATGATTGTGCTGTGGATGGGCCGCAGGGCAAAGAAGGTCTCAAAAATGGCCTCGCCCACGAGATTGAGATGCGCTTGAAACTGATCCAAGAATTCGTGCAGTCCGCTGGTCACGCAATCCTCAAGATCGCCAAAGTCCAACTCGGCTCGCAACCGCCCCAGCCGCTTTTCGGCTTGGTTCTGATAGGATCCGTGCTCAGATCCGGAGATGGCGTGGAGCGAATCCTCGCTCTTGATGAGACAGTACCGGATCGCTCGTGGAAACGTGGAGTCGAGAATCAGAAATGCTGTGACATCGTCCGGCGAGATGCGGCCAAAACGTTTGTAATACATCTCCAGGGCGCTGGCGGATTTCAACAAGGCGGACCACTGGATGATATCGAATGGCGTGCCGACTTCGGCGACGGTCGGGAGCAACATGAAGTATTTGACGTCGAGAATGCGGGAAGTCTTGTCCGCCCGCTCCAGCAGGCGGCCGAGCCTGGCAAAATGCCAGCCTTCTCCGTGGGACATCGTGGCATCGGTAATGCCGAGAAAGAGGTGGCTGTTCGCTTTCACGTCTGCCAAAAACGTGTGAAGATTTCGACTGGACAAGCCGTGTGAAACAGCATCTCGCACAATGAGGTAAAAGCGATTGACTTGCTCCCACATCTCGCTGGAGATGATCTCTCGGACCGACCGGGCGTTTTCACGTGCAGCCGAAAGACAGGACAGGATCGAGTTGGGATTTGTTGCATCCGCTGAGAGAAACTGTGTGACGTTCTCTTTTGTCGCTTTTCCATAGCGACCGGTAAAATACTCGTGATCGCCCGTGGTGGCCACCAACGGCTCCCACTGCTCCGTGGTGCCTCTGGGAAGATCGAGTGTGAGGTTCAAGTTCACCTCGATGAATCGGGCATAGTTTTCCGCCCGCTCGATGTAGCGGTTCAACCAATAAATGGAACTGGCGACTCGGCTCAGCATCGTGGATCAGGTCCGGCCTGTTCACCGATTAATAGACCGTTGCTGGTATCTCGTCGGTTCGTGAAGGAGGCGCTCATGAAAGGACCCATGTGTCTTTGTTGCCCCCGCCTTGAGAGGAATTCACCACGAGAGACCCTCTTCGCAACGCCACGCGCGTCATACCGCCAGGTAAGACGTATACGTCCCGCCCATACAACACGTAGGGACGTAGATCGACATGGCGTCCTTCCAGATGATCTTCCACCAAGGTGGGCACACGCGAGAGTGCCAAGGTTGGTTGGGCGATATAGTTGCGTGGGTCTGCCTCGATGCGGAGGGCACAGTCCTCACGCTCCTGCTTTGAGGCATGGGGACCAATCATCATTCCGTACCCACCGGCTTCGTTGGTGGCTTTCACGACTAGTTGATCCAAATGCTCCAAGACATAGGTCCGATCCCGCCGGTCGGAACAGACATAGGTCGGCACGTTCGGGAGGATCGGTTCTTCGGCTAAGTAGTAATTAATGATCTTGGGGACGTACGCATAGATGGCTTTGTCGTCCGATACGCCGGTGCCGGGCGCATTGGCGAGCGCCACCCTGCCTCTCTTGTACGATTCCATAAGACCGGGTATTCCCAATACGGAGTCGTGACGAAACGCCAGCGGGTCCAAATAGTCGTCATTGATCCTCCGGTAGATCACATCCACGCGCTGAGATCCCTTGGTGGTTCGCATATGAACTGACCCATCCACGACCGCCAGGTCGTTGGCTTCGACCAATTCAACCCCCATCTTCTGGGCCAGCAGGGAATGTTCATAATAGGCAGAATTGAAGCTACCCGGCGTGAGAATGACGACGGTTGGATCAGGAAGGTCCGAAAGGGACCGAAGAGTTTCCAGAAGTTGGCTCGGGTACCCATCAACCGGCCGCACGCGATAGGCTTCGAACAGTTCGGGGAACGTCCGTTTCATGACCTGTCTGGCCTCCAGTACATAGGCCACTCCGGACGGGCACCGGGTATTGTCTTCGAGGACATAGTACTGGCCATCGCTGATTCGGACCAGATCGATTCCTGCAATATGGCACCAGATGCCGCGCGGTGGGTTGAGACCAAGGCAGGGTTGCAAGAAGCCTTTGCCGGAATAAATCAGGTCACTGGGAATCACCCCATTCTTGAGGATTTTTTGATCGTGATACACATCGTCGATAAACAAGTTCAACGCGCGCATGCGTTGGCGAAGCCCGGATTCGATGCGTTCCCAATCAGATGCCATGACGATTCGTGGCACAATGTCGAATGGAAAGATCTGTTCATGGCCGTCATCGCTCCCATGGACGCCAAACGTCATTCCCATGTTGAGGATGACACGCTCTGCCGCTTCCTGGCGCTTTTGTAACTCTCCTTCCGGCAATGACGCAAATTTCTTGAGCAATAGGGTGCTTCCGGGTCGTGGTTGCCCCTTCGCTTCGTACAGTTCGTCGTAAAATCCCTCAGGGTCGTATTGCGAAAAACGCATGCCCATGTGTCTGGCTCCAGGACCCGCACCCTAACAAAACGACTCGCTGGCTTCAACTCCCGTGGTGAGAAGGAAGGTAAAGAGGGAGAGGGAGACGAAGTTACCATCTTGTTCTCGACTGAGGACGGAAGGGTGTGCGTCTGCACAGGCGGATTGCATTTCACCGGGGGTCTTTAGTAGCGTGTGCGGCTAATGATCACCGAATTTCTCATCACAGCTGGAGAACAGCCCAAGCGGCTGGATATCTTTCTCGCCGGTCGAGAGCGAGATGCCTCCCGGTCGGCGTTACAGCGGCTGATTGAATTGGGTCGTATACGGGTCAACGACCAGGTCGTGAAATCGAGCCACAAGATCAAACCCGGGGACCGGATCACCATGGATGTCCCAAAGCCGGAACCGCTCTCCATGAAAGGAGAACCTATCCCGCTTGAGGTCATGTTCGAGGATGAGTCCCTTCTGGTCCTGAATAAGCCCCCCGGCATTGTGGTCCACCCGGCACCAGGAAATTGGAGTGGGACGCTGGTGAATGCACTGTTGCATCACTTCCAAACCTCGGGCGGGACAATTTCAACAATCGGTGGGAAGGAACGCCCTGGGCTGGTTCATCGTTTGGACAAGGAAACCTCCGGCGTCATGGTGATCACGAAGACCGATACCACGCATCGGGCCCTCGCTGCCCAGTTCAAACTCCACACGATTACCAGAGTCTATGAAGCACTGGTCTGGGGAGTTCCCAAAAAGGGACGGGGGGTGATTGATCTGGCCATCGGGCGGGATAGCAAAGACCGAAAGAAGTTCTCATCAAGAACGACGAGTCCGAAGGAGTCTGTGACCGAATATGTGGTGACCCGGCGGTATGGTAAGGTGGCCGCACATGTCTTGCTCTACCCCCAAACCGGAAGGACGCACCAGTTGCGGGTGCATCTGACCTCACTGGGGCATCCCATTCTTGGCGATCGCACTTATGGTGGCAACAAAGTGATGGTCTTGGCGGATATCGAGATCCCACGGGTGATGCTTCATGCCAGGACGCTAGGATTTACCCATCCCACTTCAGGCACCAGAGAGGAATTTACGAGACCGTTTCCTGACGATATGGCGCGTGTGATTCATGCATTCGAGCGTCTGATTGCACCGGGGGATCAAATACCCGCTGGTGCCAGGACTGTAGGAACAGCCGATGAGGAACTATGTTGACCGCAGAGGTGTTGGATGCCATAGGCGGTCTCACCGCCCATGTCAAATCCTATGCAGCGACCCTACCCTCCATCGTTCATTTGAAGGTCGTGCCGTCTGGTGTGAAACCTTCTGCGGAGGCGATGGACAGCTATGAGGTGATTGTCACACGAACACAACGTCAAAGTGCAGGCACTCCATACAGGGGCCTCAATGAATCATTGGTCTGTTCTTTGGAAGCCTTCGAGCAGGGGAATCTGATCGGCACCGTCCAAGCGCTCCTGACCGTCATCGACCAGCTCGAACGCATGCAACGAGATCAAGAGATTGAAGTCGGACGAGCGGACGAGAAGCGACTCACGGAATACCGCGTGGCCCTACGGAAAGTGCTTCCCGGCAATCAGCCGGAATTAGCAGAAACGGGTAGAGGCTCGTAGGAGGCAGTAATGAGCTATGGGTGCTGAGTTCTTCGTTTTTCCGAGAAGCTCAGCTCACATACCTCAACACTCATGACTGAAAACTCGGAGACGTGGCTAGTGCCCCATCTTTGGTCCTAGCGCATTGGATCCGGTCGTGACCAGCTTGAATCGTGCAAGGGTCCCACAGTGGGGGCACTTCGCACGAACCGTTTCAGCGTCGAGTATCTCGTACTCATCCGCTCGTAGCCACATGAGTTGGAAGCATTTTGAACAGGTACGGACTTGCGTTGACATTGGTTTCCTCGTACACTCCAGGTCAATCCGAGGGATACTGTAGTATAAGATGCCTTCAACCCTCAAGCCTGCAGTTACCTATTCTCATCATGAACTTCCTGAAGCGGCACAGCTTCTTGGACTATTTCAGCAGGCTCCATGGGCGAAGGACCGAACCCTGGCTGACGCAAAGGAAATGCTCGAGCATACGGATCTCGCCATTTGTGCCAGGGACAGCGAGCGACTGATTGGGTTTGGACGCGTCCTCACGGATTTTGTCTACCGGGCGACGATTTGGGATGTGATTGTCGATCGGGGCTATCAAGGGCGGGGGATTGGCACAGAGATCGTCAAACGGATTCTTCACCACCCTCAACTGCAACGGGTCGAACTATTTTGGCTTTGTACCAGACGCCCAGGTTTCTATGAGCGACTCGGCTTCAGCTCCAAAGAACAGACTGGTATGGTCTGGAGCCGAAGCAAGAACAGTCGATCTGAGTAAGAACGACCGATAAGAATGATACAATCCTCCATTCGGTGATGATGGAAGATCCTGCCGTCAGCTCTGGTCTTCCTTCGCGCTTAAAAGAACATCTTTCCGCCAAATAAGAACCCAAATGAAGAGGCGTTCCAATCGTTGTTCCGGCCACCGGTGCCGGTGGTATGCCCATCGTTCCGCTTATAGGCCCATTCCATGTTAAGGGCAAACCGTTCATTGAGTTGGTAATCAGTGCCCCACCCCAATCGCCAGGCGAAGGTATTACTTGGGCTAATCCGAACTGCGGTCTCCTCGCCAAAGCTGTTCACGTTGACGCCGAAGCTCATATTTACATAGGGGCTAAGCGGACCTGATCTTGCTGGGCGAATTTCGATGGTCGGTAGAACCGAAACAGTATCCTGGTGCCCAAGGTCCACATCCGGCTGTTCCACGCTCACTCCATGGCGCTCCCACTCGAGCATCATGCCCACCAAGAACCAGGTATTGAGGCTGTACATCGCTTGGAAGTTCACCAGCGGACCAATTGAAGTAGACGTGCCTTCCGACAGCTGTTGAGTCAGTGGTGCGAATCCGGCACGAAAGCCGAGTACCACCCTGCCGGCCTCAATTCCTCCAAACTCTTGCGCAGAAGCTGTCGTAGAAAAGGGAAACAGTGAGAACAAGACAATGAACAGCACGGCGGCCACGAGCTCCTTGACCCAAGGCCCACGCATACCACACCTCCGTTCCTCTAGTGAAAGGAAATCCTTGGAGTTGTCCAGCCAAGAAGGCCCGTCACGACTGACGTTGATAACACGGTCGATACGACGACCACTCAAGGCCTTGGGCAAATCGGCGTACCATTCATTGATGATGGTAGTACTTCATGGAGATTAACACGGTGGCTAATGCGAGTGAACGACTCCTGTGTGTGTTGCTCGTTTAGGGGAGAAGAGAACCGCCGCAAAGAATATGGCGGTCGCCAACAGCACAATCGCCGGCCCTGAGGGAACGTCCCAGATGGCGGAAATCAAGACTCCTACGACCGAGGTTGTGATTCCGAAGCATGCAGAATACAACGTCAAGGTTCTCAGGCTATGTGTGAGTTGATAGGCTGTCGAAGCCGGAATCAGAATCATGGCAAAGACAAGAATGGCCCCCACTGTCTTGAGCGAGACAACAACGGTGAGTGCAACGAGAGTCAGCAACAGAAAAAACATCTGCCGAGCTGGAACGCCGGAAGCTTCGGCCATTTCCTGATCGAACGCAATGAAATAGAGTTCTTTGGCAAACAGGAGCAGCAAGCTCAACACCAGTACGCTCAACGCACCGATGATACGCAGCTCTTCAGGCGTGACGGAGAGCACGCTGCCGAAGAGATAGCCGTAGACCTCTGCATTGTAGCTCTTCATCAGTCCGATAAAGAGGATGCCCAGTGCCATGGTCGTCGTGTACAGAATGCCGATGGAGACATCCAGTTTCATCCTGCCGCGCTCTTCAACCCAGCCGGTGATCCAGACGGTCGCCAAGCCAAAGACAATCGCTAGGAGCAGTGGTGGCCAGCCCATCAGGTAGCCAAGCGCTACCCCCGCAAATGCGGCATGGGACGTTCCCGCACCCACGAAGGCGAGTCCCCGTAGGACCACAAACACACCGATGATCGAACAGAGTCCTCCGACCATCGCCGCGGCGAGGAGGGAGCGTTGCATGAAGTCATAGGCCAGAAGATCAAGCATGATGAGTCGGTAGTATTAGTGATGATGGTGGTAGTCTTCGACGATGACGAGGTCTTTTTCAGTAATCACAAGCTCTTTCCCATAGACTTGGTGAAGGATCTCCGGTTTGAGGACATCGGCTGGGGGGCCGGCGGCGTAGAGCCTGGTTTTGAGGAGTACGAGTCGATCCACTCTCGACCGGATCATATTAATATCATGCGTGATGAGCAACACGGTCAGCTTGAGTTCGTCATGAAGATGCTGAACGAGCTCAATGACGTTGTGCTGCATGGTGATATCCAATCCGGTGGTGGGCTCATCAAGGATGAGCACTTTGGGTTGCTGTGCCAATGCCCTCGCGATAAAGACTCGCTGCTGCTGCCCGCCGGATAGATGTCCAAGCGCCGTATCTTTATGAGATGCCATGTCAACTTGCGCAAGGGCGTCCATCGCGATCTGACGATCCTTCTTCCCAGGTCTCTTCAGCAGTCCAAGGGCACCATAGCGCCCCATCATGACCGTCTCAAGCACGGTCACAGGAAAATTGCGATCAACCACTCCCTTTTGTGGAAGGTACCCGATCTGGGCCCGGTGGTGGCAGCGGAGTTCGCTACAGGCACAATCGAAGATATGCAGGTGGCCTTCCACCGGCGGAAGCAATCCTAAGACGGCGCGGCAAAGTGTTGTTTTGCCTGATCCGTTTGGACCGATCACGCCAACAAACTCGCCGTCGTAAATGGGCAGAGAAATATCCTTGAGCGCAATCAGCCCAGGAAAACCGAAGGACGCATGATCAAAACGGATAATCGGACTGCGACCGGTAGACACGGATCCCTCTGTTCCATCCGAAGACATGAATGGATTTCCTGAGCGGCTGCTAGGTGGACTCCAACGCGCCAACTAATTGGAGCACATTGTAACGAAGCATGTCGAGGTAACTGTCAGTTCCAGGAATTCCACCCGGCATCGTGGTCAGCACAACAACACGAGCTTTAGTGTCTCGTGACAGCAGTTCCGGAAGCCGTTGGCTCAGCTGAATTTCTGAGGCGATGACCCGAATATGATGGCTGTTAATCTTCGTAATCAACTGCTGAAGATGTAGGGCGGAGGGTTCTGTGCCGGACTGGGTATGGATCGTGTCGACGATCTGAAAGCTAAATCGCTTGGCAAGGTAGGGCCAGGCCGGATGATGTGCGATGAAACGCCGATCCGGGAGGCGTTGAGTGCGCTTCATCAGTTCCTGTTGGACGTGCGTGAGGCGTTGCAGATAGGCGTCTTGGTTCGCTTGAAAATCGGGTGCATGAACAGGATCAACCTCGATGAGGGCCCGGGTGATGTGGCCCAGCATGATGCTGACGTTCACGGGATCCAACCAAATATGTGGATTTCCTCCAGATTCGGCGCCATGCGTGCCCGGATGGCTCTCTTCGTGGACCTCTCCATCGTCAGGAAGAAGCTCGACGCCCTGGGATGTTGTGATGACGCGTAATCTGGCACTTCCGGCATTTTTCACCAACGAGGTGACCCAAACTTCAAGCCCAAGGCCGACCTCGAACAGGAGCTGAGCCTTGCGGACCGCGATCAAATCACTGGGTTTGGGGGAGTAGGTATGTTCGTTTTCATACCCACTCAGCAAAGACTTCACCTGTACAAACGGGCCACCGACCTGTTCGGTCAGGTCTTTTAAGACGGGAATAGTAACGACGATAGGAATTGGGTCACGAGCGTTTACTGTTGGGATGAAGAAGGCAGACCATAGAGCAAGCGCGAGGAGAGCAAACCCAATACCCAGCATGCATTTGTAGGTGACACGAAACATCGGCGGCGACCGTATCATCCAGGTTTTCGCTCTGTCAACGCCATCTTAAGCGCGTCCATCAAGCAGGGCACAGTCCGTGTCGGGATAAGGCGGCAACTTGATCATATGGTCGAGAGCCGAGCAAATCCAGAACCACACTCATGGGTTTTTGCAATCTCTTGATTGGCCCTGGCCATTCGTCTCCTTGACCATCTCCGTGAGTTCGATTAGCGTAGCGGACACAGCCCATGAGACGTGGTATGGTCAGGAAAGGATGTCGCGCATGAAGGTCGTTGGGCTCATGTCGGGAACGTCTGCCGATGGCGTTGATGCCGCATTAGTGTCAATTGTTCGGAAAGCAACTCGACTTGAGGTGGAGATGCGAGCATTCTATTCGCTTCCCTATCCACGCTCGCTCCAACAGCGACTTCTCTCCGCATCGGTATCAGGGACGGTCGCCGATCTGTGCCATCTGAATGCGCTTTTGGGGGAATGGTTCGCTGATGCCGCACTGGGAGCGATTCGAGCCGCTCAGTTAACAACAGAAGAGGTTGATCTTATTGGGTCTCATGGGCAGACTGTGCACCATCTGCCGAATGGGATTAAGGATACGCGGGTTGGGGCGATCCGGTCTACCCTCCAAATTGGCGAGCCAGCTGTGATTGCTGAAAGGACTGGAATTACAACTGTCGCCAATTTTCGCCCCCGCGATATTGCTGCCGGAGGACAGGGAGCGCCGCTGACGCCGGGCATCCATGCCTTGCTGTTTCAACATCACCGCCGGGGGCGACTCATTGTCAACCTTGGGGGGATCAGCAATGTCACCTACCTGCCGCGTGGAGCCGGAGGGGACGGGTTGATGGCGTTTGACACGGGTCCGGCCAATATGGTTCTGGATGGCATTATGTTCCGGAGCACGAATGGCCGTTTCACCATGGACCGCGATGGACGCCTCGCGGCCAAGGGGCGGGTCGATTCACGATTGTTGGCCAAACTGTTGGCCTATCCCTTTCTCTCTCAGGCGCCTCCCAAATCAACCGGTCGGGAAATGTTTGGGGAGGCCATGCAGACGGAGTTACTCAGCTGGCCGCAGGCGCGCAAACTATCGGTCGAGGATCTGTTGGCCACCTGTGCACGATGGACTGCTGAGGCCGTTGGCACGGCACGGCGCTGGGTCAAGGGTGGAATCGACGAAGTGATCGTCGGCGGCGGGGGAGTGAAAAACCGGGCAATTATGGAACATCTAAAGGCTGTGTTCGCTCCGGTTCCGGTCACCACCGTTGAGGCGCACGGCTGGGATAGTAAGGCGCTGGAGTCGGTGGCCTTCGCGATTTTGGCCTATCAAACGGTGATGGAGCAGTGCGGGAACGTTCCAGCGGTGACAGGCGCAGCGTCTCCCAGGCTGTTAGGGTGTATTGTTCCAAGTGGGCCGGGATGGTATGAGCGATTACATCCAGGTCGACGGAGAAAGTAAACGACGATGAAGCTTCTACTGCTTGTGACGGTTCTCACCTTGATCATCTTCGGTATCTGGTGGTACCGAAGGCGAGCGCACCGAAGCAAGAAAGAGGTGTCGCGCAGTATGATGCCTTCTGATGTCACCCTCAGCCCGACTCCGCTCTTGGCTGAAGACGAGGTAGCGCTCTATAACCTCCTGCGAATGGTTGTCCAAGAACGCTATCTTGTCTTTGCCAAGGTGCCGCTCGGCTCATTTCTTACGGTTGATGCGGGGGGAAAAGAACGGGTCCAGGTCCTCCGTCATCTTGCCCTGAAGCGGGTTGACTTTGCGTTGGTGCACCCAGGGTCACGTCAAGTTGAGCAGGTGGTGCAGATTGAACCTCAATCCCATGAACTTCATCAGGTGGAATCACAACAAATCATCGAGTCCTTGCTTGATACGGCAGGGATCAAACTGAGGAAGCTTCAGGCCAAGAGGACGTACCCTCTCGCACATCTCGCCACTCGATTGGAACTTACTGCAGAGGATTAAGATCTGTATCAATCGAGTTGTCCAACGAGGCGGGTGTTGCAATGGCAATGATGGTGGGGAGGAATCTTCGCCGGGATCTTTTGCCTTGCTCGCGCTGCGGGTGCCTCTTCCGTCGGAACCGTCAATCGTTTGATCGCTCAGATTGGAGCTGCGGCGACGATGTGGAGGGCTCTTCGCTGGGGGACAGCGCTTCGACCGCCTTGCGCGCAACTTCTGCTTCGGGACTTTCCGGATATTGATCGATAACGCGATCGAACATCAGACGGGCATTCTCTTGATCTCTCAGTTTGATATAGGTCTGGCCCAGCTTGAGAGTCGAGGCGGCCAACTTTGGACTGAGCGGGTAATTGGACACGACGTCGTAGAAGGACTGTAAGGCGTCTCGATATCGCCGAGTACGAAACTGGCATTCTCCAATCCAGTACTGTGCGTTGGCTGCCAGTGCGGATTGACCGTGGAGCTCAATGAAAAGGCGAAAACCGGCCATTGCCGCTTCGTAGTCGCGGTGTTTGAATTCCTCCATGATGCGATCATAGAGATGACGGGGTGCATCCTGACGCTGCGCAGGGGCGGCAAATGGTTGACCTGCAGAGAAAACAATATAAAGCAGCAGGAGGATTCCAACACCTTGTCTTGCAGCCATATCGGGCCTCCATCAGTTCAATCAAAGTCGAGTGGCCTATAACGCAATCGGTGTGCCAAGCAAAGTGAAAGGCAGGAGAGGGAAGCGCTGAAATAACAGGGGCTTGTGAGCCGGCGCCGCAGGGAACAATGAGGCCATTGCCGGCAACGTGTTATGCAGGACACAGAATTGTACAAGATGGTAAGCCTACCCGAATCACAACAACGTAATCACCAGGGCGCAGTTGGGAGAGAGTTTTCTCGCCGGGAGTGCACCATGCTGAACGGTATCTGATCGCGTGCTGGTCCAAAAAAGCTAATCCTGATGTTGATCAATAGATAACCCTTTTGTAGCGCTCCCGATTGATTTTAACCCCTGTGACGCCCTCCTCGGTCGCTCACCTCTTCTCATCTGTGATTTAGCGACCTTGAATGACTGGGAGCAAGTCACACACGGCGACCCCATCAATGTTGACATGTCGAGGATGGTGAATCGTTAGGAATGTGAAACTGAAACGAGTTACCGCCTTGCTGTTTCGCGCGGTACATTGCGGCATCCGCGTGTGTGAGTAGTTCATCGATATCATGGTCGTCGGTCGGATAGATGGTGATGCCGATACTGACACTGATCACGGCCTGGTGTTCTCCCAGGATGAACGGTTCGGAGAGGGATGTGGTGATTCGCTGAGCCACCAATGAGATATCTTCCTCGCACATCAACCCTTCCAGGATGATGGTAAACTCATCTCCTCCCATGCGCGCGACCGTGTCCACTTCACGGACACATTCATGGAGTCGTTCGGCCACAACTTTCAGCAGTTGATCACCGACACTGTGGCCGAGCGTATCGTTCACCGGTTTGAATCGATCTAGGTCAAGCAGCATTAGTCCGATCGGCTGCTGGAGGCGCTTACTGCGTGCCATGGCTTGCACGAGTCGGTCGCGGAACAAGCTGCGGTTCACGAGTCCGGTCAGCTGATCGTACTGGGCAAGGTACGTGAGTCGTGCTTCCGCACGTTTTCGTTCGATGGCGTAATGGATTGAGCGGGCCAAGAGTTCCGACGGACCTTCTCCCTTCACGAGATAATCCTGTGCTCCGTTTTGGACCGCTTGCAAGGCCAGCGTTTGATCGTTGAGCCCGCTGAGGACAATCAGTGCAATGGTCGGATTCGCCGCGTGAATCTGCCGAACCGTTGAGAGCCCGGACCCATCCGGGAGCGAAAGGTCCAAGAGCACAGCATCAAATCGAGCTCGAGCGAGATAGCGGAAGGCCTCACTCAGGCGTGTCACATGGGTGATATTGAATTCTTCCAGGTGCCACTCTGCAAGGATATCCTGCGTCAGACGAGCATCAACATCATTGTCTTCAACTAAGAGAATCTTGATCATGCCCAGTCCGGGTGGCTCATCCGCTTACTGCCTACAACTTATTCTTCGGATATGTATCAAGTATAGCGTAAGGCTCTGATACAACAAGCAAATGGTTGAAGTGGTGACAGCCAACACGGGCTTGGCGGGAGGCGAAATCTCAGGCCGACATGATTCTTAAAATAGAAGACCCGCCTCTGGCGCGGGGCTGGAACAAGAGAGAGCGTAGAGAAACAAGCACTCGCCATGATGATCAGGAGGTCGGGATGCCACAACATCAAGATAGTGAGCCAACGGCTAATGAGAGGTCGGGAGCTGATGGATTCGAGACGACTGTGGGGGAGAGGAGAGATTGAGGTTAAGAGGTGCGTCGTGTCGAGAGCTGTACATCAACGTGAGCAGCGGTGGTAGGGACTGTGGATTAGAGAGAGGGGAGCAAGGCTTGGTCGCGTGATCACGATCCACGAGAACCGATAGGCAGAGCGCCGGGGTATGTTCCGATTGGAGGTTGTTCCGGGCCAAATGCGGCTTCACAGGCATACCCTGGCTGAAAGGGCCAGAGGAGTGAACGGCCCACGTCATTCCCTCGGATGTGAATATATCGCAATGTCATACCCATGCGAGCCGCTTCGTCCTTCACCTTTTCAGTACAATCCTGTGCGGAGTAGCCACGGCGGGAAATCAGCAAGGGAGATCCGGAACCGCTGAGCACTGAGTATTCGCTGATGCACCCGGTGAGGCCAAGGAGGAAACAGAGCAGGCCGCTGAGGTGTATAACCCCTGTTCTTGGAGCTATCGGGAAACGAGATCGGTTGTCTCTGAATGCCCTGCAAGAGGTCGAAGCACTGCTCATGACTAACCATACCACGAAAACGGGGTCCCAAGCGACCAGATAGGCCCATCAAGCGTTAATCCAGTGGAATTGTTCTGCTTGTGAATATAGAGCTGTGGTGATGCGCGATACGAGGCTTAACCAGTCTCGTTCAGAAATATTACGAATCCGCATATTAGCGTGATTGCTCATCATGGCGATGAAAGAGAGAGCTACTCACCCTGCATGGCCATGGTGGCGTGAAAGGAAATGGCGTAGCGACTCGATAAGGGGCGATGGGCTAGACCGGCTTCTCCGCGACATACTCCATATACTTCCAGAACAGCTTCGCTTCCTCTTCGTTCAGCACTACCGGAGTATTATTTGCGGTGCCGGTCATAAACACCTTGACTGACACGGTATCGTGCCAGGCTTGAACTTCACAATGAGAAACCAAGTCCAGGTTGATGGCGCGGTTTCCGATACGGACAAAATGCATGGCTGATCTCCCATCACCACACAGGCGACGGGATCATCATACACGAAGGTCTCTCTGTCTGGAAGTAACGGACCCTTCTCCTTCCCGATATTCAAACCGATGCCTAAGACTGGAAAAACGTGCCGATCTGCTCGGCAGGAAGTGCCGACTGTATTATCAGGTCATGACGAGAATGCCCATTAAATCGTGGTCCTGTACTGGCACGAAAATTGAGCTGAGTAATCGCCTTATATCGGTAGTCCTTTTCTGAACAGGGGTGCGGCGGATGGATGCGACGAATGGATGGAATACGGCAACCGACCTCTGGGAATTTATCACTCAGGATGTAGCCATCATCGGCGGGCTGTCCAGTCCAATCCTGAGCTGGATGGGTATGGCGGGGATTCTTGCCATATGCGGCTGGCATGGAGCCGTCCTCATCCGTGGAGCCTGGCGGATTCGACAGGCATTGTGTCGAGTGCAATCACAGGTGTCGAGTCTGCTCCTGGCACGTCGCCAATGGTCAAAGGAGTGGGTTGTCACGGCGAGATTGAGTAGACCTAGGCCGAATTCGGAGGGGTCGCAAGAATCACGACGCGATCTCGATGATCTCCACGTGTTGGATAGGGCCATGCGTGCTGAACCGGCTTTTGCCGTAGAGTGGCTTTCCTACCGAAAGACCTTTGCCATTGAACAGTCGGCTTGGTTTCTTGAGCCGACGGTATCCGCGCAAAAATCGGCGGCGGATTTCTTTTCCTTCGAAGCCTCCATGGCGGAATATCTCAACGTGGGCTTCTATCGGCAATTCCCGTCGTTTCTGACCGGTATGGGACTGATGTTCACGTTTCTGGCAATTCTGATCGGCTTGAGCAAGCTTCATGCGACCGGCTCGCAGGTCGAAGGACTCGCCGGTCTCATCAACGGGCTCTCGGGAAAGTTTGTCACATCGATTGCCGGTTTGGCTTGTGCGAATGCATTTACCCTGCTGGAAAACTCCCTCTGGTATCGTCTGAGCAACCGACATCGACGGTGTCTCTCGCTGCTCGATGAAGTATTCCCTCAACGGATCGTGGATCAACATGCCCAGTCTCTAGCGGTGCAGACCGGGCATGTGTCAACCATCGTCGGTCCCCTCCGGAACGACGGTGACAAACAATTGGCTGAGGTCGTGCACCATCGACTCGGTACGGCCGTGGCCGCCTTAACGAAGGTATCAGAGTCTCTCACTGCGATGAGTGCGACTCAACGCAGCTCAACAGTCGACGATCTTCCGGAAGAGATCGGTCATGAGGTTCAAAAAGCATTGAAGCGGGTGATTCAGCCGCTGGCAGATGCGATCCAGGATCTCAACCGGACACTGAAAGAGCCAGCACTTCCGGTACAGCTCTCGAAATCAGAAATGGAAACTATATTTCAGCAGCTGAAGACCCATGGAGCGACTGCAGAAACTGCTCATTCTGGCAAGACTGGGAACGGTAGGAACAGTCCATCAGATCAGGAGTAATGCGAGGGTGGTCAGATGAGACATCGCAAACCGTCACCACTGGCACGGGAATCTTCCGTCTCGCCGTCGGATGTATTTAGTGGGGTGACTGATCTCATGACCTCACTCGCCGTGATCTTCATCCTTCTGTTTGCCGCCTATGTGAGTCGGGTTCACGAGAGCCAGGAAAGTCATGCAGAGAGTCCTTTTTCTCCAAGGGAAGTACGCCAGAACCTCGATCCTCCGCTTCTCCAGCGTGAAGCCTACAAGCCAGATGTCTTGTCTGTCCGTATACCGGACGTTGCGCTCAATTTTGACCTTGGGGAGAGTAAGTTGCTCCCGCCTGCGGAGGCCTTTTTGTCGGAGACGATGCCACACTATGCCGCGATGGTATGTGCCCAAGGGGGCAAAGAGGTGGAAGCCTTTGTCATAGAGGGATATACCGATGATCTCGGAGATGACCTTCGCAATTTACGATTGAGCCAGGAGCGTTCCTTCGCTGTGTTGGCCAAGAGCGTGGAGGTCGTCCGTGAGAAGCTTCCCTGGGCCTATGAGTGCTTCCTGCAAAAGGCGACGGCGAATGGTCGCGGGAGACAGAATCTCCTACGAGACGGTGCAGGAGACCTGGATCGAGAGCGGAGCCGCCGGGTGATGTTCAAAATACACGTACGCTCTCAGTAAACGTAGCGACCCAATTGAACGTAGCCCGTGGCTGCCAAACGGTGAGATGGGTCGCGCATGTAAATGGTTTTCAACAGCCTGCCATCCATTCAGGCGATTCCTTTTATGTGCGAATGAGTTCGCACGGTGTGTGGGAGTGATGCCGTTACTTGGTATCGCCTCAGTTCGAGAGACAGGATTCCGGTCACGTCACATCCTCCATGCAACGGGCTAACGCGAGAAATTGTTCCAAGGGAAGAGTCTCAGCGCGAAGCGAGGGTGCGAGGTGAAGTGTTGCCAAGGCTGTTTCGACAAGCCTCGAATCATACCCTTCGTTCCGAAGTGAGTTCACGAGTGTCTTCCGTCGGTGAGCGAACGCGGCTCGTACAAGCGTGGTGAAGCGCCGCTCCGCTTCAGGCCGGCGCACTCGCGGTTCGAGTGCATGCAGCAGCACAACAGCTGAATCAACTTCGGGTCGAGGGCGGAAGCACTGTGGGGAAACTTTAAAGGCTTTTGAAATATGTGCGGAGTATTGGGCCATCACAGAGAGGACACCGTAATCTGAACTCCCAGGTTTTGCGATAAGACGATCCGCGACTTCATTTTGAAGCATCAGCACCATGCGGGCGAAGCGATTGCCTTGAGACAGGAGCCGAAATAAGAGTGGAGTGGAAATATAGTAGGGGAGATTGGCAACGACAATGGTCCCGATCGGTAAGTGTTCGATCGAACAGGTCAGGGCATCACCGAGTAGGAGGGTTAAATTCGCAAGATGCGCGGTTCGTTCAGAGAGAAAGGTGTGGAGACGAGGATCAACCTCAATGGCGGTGATGTGACCAGCGGCTCGGCACAGGGCTTCCGTTAGGAAGCCTCGGCCTGGGCCGATCTCGAGGACGGTATCAGTGGATGAAAGTTCCGCGAGTGCGACGATCTTGCGAACAATGTTCGGGTCCACAAGAAAATTTTGTCCAAGCCGTCTGATCGCCGCGGGAGGAGATGCTGAGTCCACATTCAACTCCCGAGCGGAGATGAACGAGCGAGTTTGTCGAGGAGGCGAACCAGCGGCGTACGGTAACACTCTACGAGATCAGTAAACTCTTCGAGCAAGTCGTTGGTGAAGGATGGTCCTGGTTGGATACGGGCGAACGTGTCCCCGTCTTCGTCGCCGACCGTGGCGGTAAGCAGTGCGATGGTGCGCGACTTCCACTTTGCGATTCGTTCTGTTCCTGCCACGGTATTCAGGTCCTGACGGGTTTGTTGTGCAAGCGCATCCAGTTCCGCGAGCTGTTGTCGAATGGTGGTCAACTGCTTAGCGCTATCAAGCGGCATGGTGAGCACGCCCTTTCTTGACGCGTCGCTGAGCGATTCGTGCCGCCAAGGTGACCGCTTCGATCAGACTTCCCGGGTCGGCCACTTTTTTCCCCACAATGTCAAAGGCTGTTCCATGGTCGACGGAAGTGCGAATGATGGGTAAGCCGACGGTGAGGTTCACGCAGGTGCCGAACGCCACGAGCTTCAGCGGAATCAAGCCCTGGTCATGGTACAAGGCAACAATCCCGTCATACTGCCCCTTTGCGGCCTTTCCAAACAGCGTATCGGCGGGCAATGGATCACTGGCAAGAATGCCCTGCGCTTGGGCGGCCCGGGCTGCCGGAAGAATGACCCGAGCTTCCTCATTTCCGAATAGGCCATGTTCGCCCGCATGCGGATTCAGTGCGGCCACTCCGATCTTCGGTCGTTTGACTCCAAATAACGTGGTGAGTGCCAAGTGGGCCAACCGGATTGTTTTTTCAATCCTCGCTTGAGTAAGCAGCGTCGGAAGCTCTTTAATGGCGACATGTGTCGTGGCAAACATGATCCGCAATGGACCGCCGACGATCATCATGCCGGATTCCTTCGCCTGGGTCAGGTCGGCCAATAATTCAGTGTGTCCAGGGTATCGGCAGCCCGCCATGTTGATGGCTTCTTTATTGATTGGAGCGGTCACGATGCCATCGAGGCATCCCAATTGGGCGAGTTCTACCGCTTTCTCAATGAAGGTGACTGACGCCGCACCGGTTTCGGCCGCTGCAAGGCCCGGTGTAAATCGGCCCAATGGGGTGCTCAGTGGGTCCAGTAAGGCCACGGTGCCTGGACGGAGTGCTGGCGTTTCATGGCCATCGATGGGGAGTACGGTCAGCTTGAGTCGCAGGGTCTTAACGGTACGAACCATGACAGCAAGGGAGCCGATCACCAGGGGTCGGCAAATTTTGTGCAGCCGTCCTCCGGACAGGGCCTTGGCAATCACTTCCGGGCCAATGCCTGCCGGGTCTCCCATCGTGATTCCCAGCAGCGGGAGTGATGAGGAGGTCGAGACTCTTTGAGTGGGGCGAGTTCTAGCTGGCATAGAGATAAATGGTATAGCCGATGTAGAAAAGAGCGCCAGCCCCCAGCAACCATGGTCGCCAGCGACCTCCAAGTAGAATCTGAAGCAGACAGAGCCCTACTGCCTGTACTGCCAAGACCATGGTCGTCAAGGCTGAGGGAGCGATGACCCATTCAGTTCCGATCAGCCCAAGTGAGACGGGGAGGGTGCCTTGAAACACCATGGCACCTGTCACGTTGGCCACGGCGAGCTTGTCTTTCTTCCGATACAGCCACAGAAAGCTATTAGACATCTCCGGGAGTTCGGTGGCCAACGGCGCGATGAGGAGCGTCAAAATCAGCGGCGACATTGAGAACAATCCGGCCATTGATTCTGCTGCCAGCACGAACAAATGGGCGCCCAAGATCAAGCCCCCCAACCCTAACAAGGCTTGAAATGTGATCATCGGATGCGAGGGGGTTGTCGCGGTTTTATCGAAGATGAGAGGGTCCAGCTCGCCACTTTCCCCTGCTTCGGCCGGTGCAAACTTCAGTTTCATGTAGTAAATGTACAAACAGATCAATCCCCCGGCGGCGATCAGATGGATCAGTCTCGATCGTTCAAAGGCGCACCCCAGTGCCACCAGGTAGCCGATCATAAAGAAGGTCAGGTCCGTGAGAACATCGCGGTAGTTAAGATGAAATTGACCGGCGCGTTTACCTGCGCGTGCGTACAGCACGACCAACAGAGCCAGAATCGGCAGCACCAAGGTGCTGAGCATAAACGGTGCGCCGAGGATGGCGCCTAATCCGACGTCGATCTCCTCGGGGCTTTCGCCGAAGAAAATGGCAATGATCGGAATTGAGGTTTCAGGCAGGGTGGTGCCGATGGCCGCGAAGACGCTCCCAACCGCGCCTTCAGAAATGCCGAGTCGTTTGCCCAGCCATTCGATCGCGTTTGTGAACAGTGCACATCCACCCAGTGTCACGACAACAGAGACCAGGAACAGGAGAATGTAGTACAAGGTGCTCATGCGCGGCCCCGCAGTTTCTTCTGGGTCGTTTGTCGATAGGCGTGCA
>CABVSA010000024.1:0-14182 GCA_902500805.1 uncultured Nitrospira sp.
TATCCTCCTGGGACAACAGCTTAAACCGGTGTCTCAAATCTGGGGTCCACTATAGGGATAGACCGGTCAGGAAACCCTTTCGTAAGATCTGCACCTCCCGCTTTGGTTCATGCGGGTGGCTGAACCCAAAAGAATTTCCAGCAAGCCAACGTGGTGGGTCCATCATGAAACACCTTTTCACCATGTCTGCACAGTACCTCGCCCTCGCGCTTCTCGTTGGAACCACCGGGTTTGGCACCTCTGGCTGCACGGATACAGGATCGATTGATCCCGGTCCTCAACTAGCCAATCTCTCGGTCTCCGGCGCGTCACTCCAACCGCCCTTCTCCAGCGACACGACGGGCTATACGGTTGATCTCTCCGGCACCCAGCAAGACGTCACCATTTCAGCAACGAAGTCTGAACCGAATGACGTGTTGTCTGGTGGGGTCACCGCTCCGGCGGGACAAGTCACTGGTCAAGCCACGGTTCAAGCCCCCGGGCCTGGATCAACGAAGGACGTTTCCTTGACCGTCACCGACGTGACCATCGTGGCCACCAAATCTGATCCCAATGCCGTACTCTCGGGTGATGTGCCGAACGAGGGGCGTGCAACACTCAAGCTCGACGGGCCTGGGACCACCAAGGTTGTCTCGTTGATCGTCACGGCACCGAATGGAACCTCAAGGACCTATGCCATCGCCATCAGACGAGCGAGACCTTCGAGCGACGATGCCCTCGCTGACTTGACGGTCACTCCTGGTTCCTTGGACCCTGCGTTCTCTTCGGATACCGTGGACTACCGGGTGACGGTGACCAGTGACGTGGAACAGGTGACTATCTCTGCAACGAAATCCGATCCGAATGCTGTGCTGTCCGCACTTGGTTCCATCATCGCAGCGGCAGGGACACCGATAGGGCAAATCTCTGTTCCCCTAGAGGAAAGACGTACCAACGTGGATCTGACCGTCACCGCACAGGACGGCGTGACGACACGCTCTTACGCCATCAGTATCCGATCTCGTCGATAGTCTGTAGACTCAGCTTTACTCTGACGCGGACATCTTTCTGCCGCCATGTACTCATGAACAGCGGTTTCTCTGAATCACTGTCCTGACATTCTCACCCATCGCGCCCTTCATCCCTCCTCACTTCGTCGGTTGACCCGACCGGTCAGATCCGCTATATCAAATATCAGTCGCTGCTCGATTTGCGGACATCATGAGAACCGATCTGAACCCTCTGTGACATTTCCTCGTTGATGGTTTGGACTCAGTAGACCAGATGGATGCGGTACATCGTGCGACAAAGGACCATCCTCGGCACTGCTATGAAACGCACGTTCATCAAGACACGAGCAGATTGGGTCGCCCTTGGCCTCATTGCAGTCTGCGTGAGCACCTACGGCTGCGGCGACAGTGCATCGATCTCTAACAACGTCGAGGTGCCCCTCTCCAGCCTGACAGTAACCCCAGGAACTTTTCACTCGGCCTTTTCAAGTAACACCACCAGCTACCAGGTCGATGCGCCGACTGCTGCAACCAGCGTCACCGTGACGGCCAGCCCAAGAGACAGTACGACCTCGATGACGATCAACAATGCTTCAACCGCTGCAGGGCAGGCACAGCCCATAGCGCTGGGCTCCCCAGGATCCACAGTACCAATCACGATCACTTTGTTGTCACAGGCAGGAGGTGAGAGCACCTATACCGTGAACGTGACGAGGCTGCTCTCAAGTGACAACAGTCTGAAGACCTTGACTGTCACACCAGGTTCGTTGAGCCCTCTCTTTGATCCGACCAAGCCCGATTACACCCTGAACGTGGCTACCAACGTCCCTGCTGTCACCATAGCCGCAACCAAGTCCGATCCTGGGGCGGTCCTATCGGGGAACGTGTCCAATGACGGTCGCGCCACCATTCAGCTTGATGGGCCGGGAACAAGTAAGGCGGTCTCGATTATCGTGACGGCCCCAAATGGCGAGAGCAAGACCTATCGCATCACGATCCGTCGTGCGGCATCCAGCAACAACAACCTGTCGGCCTTGCGCGTGCAAGTAGGCACTGCTGATCAAACCTTATCTCCAGGCTTTTCCGCTGGAGAGACCAACTACAGAGTGGATGTGGGGACCAAGGTTACCAGTGTCACCGTCACAGCAACCAAGGCCGATCCCCTTGCGGTGATTTCCGGTGGCGTTCCCAATGAAGGACAAGCCACTATCCAACTCGATGGACCGGGAACGCAAAAGGATGTCTCCATTCATGTGGCCGCTCAAGACGGCAATGTAAAAACCTACACCGTCACGATCAAACGAGCTGCCCCATCGAGCAATAACAACTTGTCGGCTCTTAGTGTGACACCAGGGACTCTGAGTCCCGCCTTCTCTGCTGATCAACTGGCTTATACCGTGGATGTGCCGACCAACATCAGCAGCGTAGACGTTTCTGCGACTAAAGCTGACCCGGACGCTGTGATATCCGGCTCGTTGTCCGTCGGGACTGGTCAAGCAGGCGGGCAAGCATCAATTCCACTTGGTACGCCGGGGACCACTACAGCGGTGTCCATCACCGTTAGAGCACCGGATGGAACCTCCAAAGAGTACTCCGTTACCATCAACCGACGTGCATCCAACGACAGCACGCTGTCGGCCTTGAGCGTGGACGCCGGCACATTGGATCCTCCCTTCGCCTCCACTATCGTGAACTATACGGTCCAAGTTGGTCTCCTTGTCGGCAGCGTCACCATTACAGCGACCAAGGCCGATCTGAACGCCATCATGTCTTCTCTAGGCTCCACCATTGCCGCAGCGGGGACACCCATCGGTCACGTGACGGTCTCTCCAGCATTGGGAGTTGGGACAACGGTAGACCTCACTCTGATCGCCCAGGATGGAATCAACAGAACGGAATACAAGATTACTGTGACTCGAGGACTCTTCTAGGAACCGCCATCCATGATGAGAATGTCCTATCTCTCGATGCTATCGATTGACCCGACCCAACAGATTCGCTATACGTCTCATAGGTCTGGACGCGCTTTTCGGTCCTGGAATGCAGACCCGAAATCAGCTATTACCGTCAGCGCCACGCGCAATGCTTCCCAATGCAGCCTCTCTGGTGCTGAGAAAGTGACCATGTGTCCATGAAATACCTGCTCATTTCTGCGAGCCACCGCATCGCCACCACCCTTCTCATCACCCTCTGCTTCATCGCCTCTGGCTGCAAAGACGGTGCATCAATTTCAGAACAGACCGTGGAAGTTCCCCTTGCCGGTTTGACGATCACCCCCCCCGGTGCGCTCCAGCCGGCGTTCTCCAGCAACACCACCAGCTATACCGCCACCGTGGCCACGGCCGTGACCAGCGTGACGGTGACGGCTAGTCCCAAAAACAGCACGACCACGATCGTCATCAACGGAACGATCACCCCTGCAGGACAAGGCCACCCTGTCTCACTCGGCCAGCCGGGCTCGACCACACCCATTGAAGTGGTGGCATCGTCACAAAACGGACTTGAGAGTCGGTACATCCTCACGGTCACACGCCGCCTCTCAGACGATAACCACCTCTCAAATCTGAAAGTGACAGCCAGTACTGTCCTCCAGCCGTTGTCGCCGGGATTTGATGCCAATGTTCTGAACTATACGGTGAACGTGGCAACCACCGTTGAACAGGTGACGATCACCGCCACCAAGTCCGACCAGGGGGCCACGATGCTGATGAGTTCAGTGGCGAACTCCGTCAGCATTGGACCGGGGATCAATTCCGGGCAATTACCGGTCACACTTGGGACTCCAGGGACAACCACCTCTGTGTCGATTACTGTCACCGCACCCAGTGGGGCCGCCAAGACCTACTCCGTCACCATCAACCGCCTCTTCTCCAACGACAGTCTTCTGTCTGCGTTACAGGTAACCCCGGATTCTTTGGATCCACCCTTTGCGCCCGACACAGAGAACTATACCGTGAGGGTAGGCCTCCTCGTGGGCAGTATCACGATCACGGCGACAAAGTCTGATCCAAACGCCACACTGTCGGCGTTGGGATCGGTCATTGCCACGGCAGGAACTCCAACCGGCCAGGTGACCATCTCGCCGGGGCTGGGACCAAATCCACCGGTTGGGATAACCGTCATCGCGCAAGATGGAGTGAGCAGTACGACATACAACGTCACCGTTATTCGAGGTCTCTTCTAGGCTGGGGAGTTCTTGGTTCCCGACTCCAGGATCGGAGTCTGTTTCCCATCTCGATGGCTGTGTACGCCCCCTCTCACAATTCTTGCCGGAAGCGCACATTCCTCTGGTCAACGGGCAGGAAGATAGCACTATGTCCGTAGCGGCGATCTATCGCTTTGGGTCCAACTCGATCAGGCCTTTACGGATGGCGAGAATGGCCGCCTGCGTGCGGTCGTAGACTTGTAGCTTGTGGAAAATATTCCTCACATGATTCTTGACCGTCTTTTCACTGAGGTCCAAGCTGTTGGCGATTTCTTTATTGGTCTTTCCGTCTGCAACCAATCGCAACACGGTAATTTCCCGTTCCGTCAAGTCATGTTCGGCCCATGCCGGCTTTTTGCCTTTTTTTTGCGCCATGAGCGAAAACTCCGCCAGGATTTTGCTGGCGACCGAGGGGTGGATCAGCGACTCACCGCGATAGATCGCACGAATGGCCGCCACAATCTGCGACGATTCTGAATCTTTCAGGAGGTAGCCCGTTGCCCCGGCACGAACCAAGTCAAAGATGTATTGCTGCTCCTCATACATGGTCAAGGCGACTACACCGATGTGCGGGAACTCACGCTTGATCTGCCTGGTCGCCTCAACGCCGCCCATCCTCGGCATACTGACGTCCATCAAGATCACATCGGGAAGCAGGGCTCGAGCTTTCTCCACCGCTTCCATTCCATCCTGCGCCTCGCCGAGTACATGAATATCTTCTTTCGTTTTGAGAATAGCCGCTAGCCCTTCTCGGACGACCCGATGGTCGTCGGCGATGAGGACCTTAATCTTTTCCATGCTGTTGTTCCTCCTTTTGGCCCAAGGGCACTTCAACGATAATCCTCGTACCTTTTCCTGGTTTGGATTCGACTCGCCCCTCCCCTCCGACCAACCGCGATCGCTCTAAGATACCTTTTATCCCAAAATGGTCCCACTTTTCAGGGTCGCGCAGGACGGTCTCCATATCGAACCCAATGCCATTATCAGTGATCGTGACCCGTAAGAGCTCGATATCAATATCCAGCTTAATCGTCACTCGGTCCGCCTTGGCATGTTTGTGAACGTTCCCTAAGGCCTCTTGAATGATGCGAAAAAGAAACATCTTCGTCCGAGGAAACAGAATCTGCTCGTCCCCGGAGAAGGTAAACTTGGTGGCGATATGGGTCTGGGTCTGATAGGACTTGAAATAGTTGGTCAGCGCCGAGATCAATTCCATCTTGTCGTAATGCAGAGGACGCAAATTAAAGATGACCTGGCGGGCTTCTTGAATCGCCAGTTTCAGCTGAGCCTTACTCTCCTTGAGCGTGGCCAAACTCGCCCGTGGATTTTTCCGTAAGAGTTGCTGACACAGATCCAGCTTGAAGTTGACCCCCGCCAAGATCTGTACGAACCCGTCATGGATCTCGCAGGCGATTCTGGTCCGTTCATCCGTCACCGCTGCGCCGGTTTCCTTCACGTACAATCGGTAGAGGGATTGATACTTGTTCAACGTTTTCTCGATCTCCGCCGTCGCGCGAATTCTGGCGCCGATCAACTCCCACATGAATTTCGCGCTGGCCCCTCCGATGACGGTGACACCCATTCGATGAAAATCTTGAAGAAACTGCCACACGTCCGGGTCTCCCGACACGTCGATGATCAGGTCGACACGTTCCATCGTGAGCAGCTGTTGATAATCATGCGTAACCGGGATCTTCAACTGCTTGGCCAACGTAAGTCCCGGTGCATCCGCATTGATCTCCGCAACACCGACGATCTGCACCAACGGGTCATTCGCAAAGATCTCGATCAGCGCGGTGCCTCCACGACCAGCACCGATGATGGCAACGCTGGTTGCCGCGGAAGCCGATGAGTTTCGTTTCCCACGCTGGGAGAGAGGCTTGACCATCGGCATGGAGGTTCTAACAGGTTACAAAACAGTAGGGGCACTGCTCAGGGACACATACTGAGAAGAGAGATGCGCGACAACGGTCGAAGGTCAAGGCTCACTACGTTCCTGTGCCAGGGTCTTCAACTCATCCAAGAATTGGTCGATGTCCTTGAACTCCCGATACACGGATGCAAACCGGACGTAGGCGACCTGGTCCAACTGATGCAGTTCTCGCATCACTTCTTCCCCGACGATCCGGCTTTCGATCTCCGTCTCGCCCATCTCTTGAATGTGTTTTTCAATGCGGTCGGTCACGGCTTCAATGGTACTGATGCTGATCGGCCGTTTTTCACAGGCTTTCTTTAAGCCCACCAGGATCTTATTGCGATCGAATGATTCTCGCCGCCCATCCTTTTTCACTACGACCGGGAGGATCTCTTCGACACGCTCGTAGGTGGTATAACGGCGTTTACACCCAAGGCATTCGCGACGGCGACGGATGACCTCGCCTTCCTTGGCCATACGAGAGTCAACCACCTTGTCTTCGAGCTCATCGCAGAACGGACATTTCACCGATGGCGACCCTGTCCTCTTCCTAGCGGCTGGTTAGTACTGATGGATGAAGGGAAACCGACTGTTCAGCGCCTTCGCCTCAGCCCGTACTTCCTCCAGCACCGCCGGCTCTTGCCGATGTTGCAGCACACGGTCGACCAAACCCACGATCTGCTTCATCTCGGGCTCGCGCATGCCGCGCGTCGACACGATCGGCGTTCCAAGGCGAATTCCGCTGGCCACGGCCGGTGGCTTCTCATCGTACGGCACAGCGTTCTTGTTGACGATAATCCCGGCGGCATCGAGCGCCGCATCGGCATCTTTCCCCGTAATACTCTTGTTCGACAAGTTGAGAAGCATCAGATGAGTGTCGGTGCCTCCGGAGACGATCTTATACCCACGCTCAACCAACCCCTGCGCCAAGGCCTTCGCATTGGCCAACACTTGCTGCTGATACCGCTTGAACCCTGGGGAGAGGGCCTCTTGAAAGGCAACCGCTTTTGCCGCAATCACATGCATGAGCGGTCCGCCTTGTAATCCGGGAAACACCAGCTTGTCGACACCCTTGGCGTACTCGGCTTTGCACATCGTCACACCCCCACGCGGGCCACGCAGAGTTTTATGGGTCGTCGTGGTCACAAAGTCCGCATAGGGGACAGGATTCGGGTGAAGTCCCGCAGCGATGAGCCCGGCAATATGGGCGATATCGACGAGCAGATAGGCCCCGACGGATTTCGCAATCTGCTGGAACCTGGGGAAATCGAGGATCCGCGCATAGGCGCTGGCCCCCACCACGATCATGCGCGGGCGGCATTCCTCAGCAACCTTTTGCACCGCATCATAGTCGATGGTTTCAGTCTGGCGATCAACGCCGTAGGAAAAGACCTTGAAGAGAATACCAGAGAAATTGACCTTGCTGCCGTGCGTCAAATGACCGCCCTGAGCCAGATCCATCCCGAGAATCGTATCCCCCGGTTTTAAGACCGACAGATAGGCCGCCATGTTGGCCTGTGACCCGGAATGCGGCTGGACATTGACGTGGTCAGCACCGAAGATCTGCTTGCACCGCTGAACGGCCAAGTCTTCGACGGCGTCGGCATGCTGACAGCCGCCGTAATACCGCTTGCCCGAGTAGCCCTCGGCGTATTTATTGGTAAGCAACGACCCCTGGGCGGCCAGCACCGCTGGGCTGGCAAAATTCTCCGAAGCAATCAGGAGTAACTTCTCACGTTGCCGGACCTCTTCCGACTCAATCGCGGCATAGACATCGGGATCTACCGCTTTCAGTGCATCCAATGAGCCGATCGCGTCCTGCATCATGCTGTCATCACCCCTTCATTCTGAAGCGGAAGGTTCTTCTGCCTCTTGTTTCTTGACCACGCTAACCGTCACGGTCGCGACCACGTCCCTGTGCATCTTAATGGGTACAGACACTGTGCCCAACTCCTTGATCGGGTGCGCCAATTGGATCTTCCGCCGATCCACCGTCACACCTTGGGCCGCCAATCCCTCCGCGATGTCTTTCGTGGTGACCGAGCCAAACAGCTTGTCGTCCTTCCCCGCTTGCATCTCGATCGTCAGCGACACCGCCGACACTTCCTTGGCATGGGCTTCGATCTCCAGCTTCTCTTTCTTGGCCTTCTCGGCCGCCACCCGCTTCACGTGTTCGAACGCCTTCATGCTTCGGCTGTCGGCTTCAACGGCCTTACGCCTCGGCAACAGATAATTTCTCGCGAACCCATCGGCGACATTGATGAGATCGCCAAGATGCCCAACCCCTTCCAGGGTTTCTTGTAGAATAACTTTCATGGCCCTACTCCTTCACATAATAAAGTGCCAGAGAATACTGAGCTGGCTGCGAAATGTCAATTCGGAGGGATACGGGTGGGGATGCTTATGGAATGATACCGAGTGCACGGCCCACTTTGGAAAACGCCGCCACGGCCTGTTGCAACTGAGCAGGTGTATGGGCTGCCGACATTTGAGTCCTGATCCTCGCCTGCCCTTGCGGGACGACGGGATAGCTGAACCCGACGACATAGACCCTTTCGTTCAGCAACGCCTCCGCCATCGAGGTAGCGAGGGCGGCCTCACCCAACATGACGGGAATGATGGGATGCTCGCCCGAAACGAGCCGGAAACCGAGCTTAGTCAGCTCATCCCTGAAAAAAGCGGCATTGGCGCGAAGCTGTTGCCTGAGATGGTCACCTTGCTGTACGAGCTCAAGTGCGCAGGAGGCCCCTGCTACGATCGGCGGAGGCAGGGAGTTGGAGAAGAGGTAGGGTCGAGACCGTTGACGCAGGAGCTCGACGACCTCGGCCTTGCCGGATGTGAATCCACCCGTTGCGCCCCCGAGCGTCTTTCCCAAGGTGCTGGTCACGATTTCGATACGGTCGGCGACGCCGAAATGAGCCGGCGTACCCCGCCCCTTCGGACCGAGCACTCCGGTGGCATGACTGTCATCGACAATCACAGCCGCGTCGTATCGTTCCGCTAGCTCGACAATTCGATCAAGCTTGGCCAGATCACCGTCCATTGAAAACACGCCATCCGTGACGATGAGTCGAAGGCGACAGTCACCTGCTTCCCGGAGCCGCGCTTCGAGATCAGCCATATCGGAATGGGCGTACCGAAGTCGTTTGGCTTTGCAGAGTCGGATACCGTCGATCAGGCTGGCGTGGTTCAACGCATCGCTGATGACGGCATCGCGCTCATCCACCAACACTTCAAAGAGTCCCCCGTTGGCATCGAAACAGGAGCTGTAGAGGATCGTGTCCTCAGTACCAAGGAACGCACTGATGGCCTGTTCCAGCTGCTTGTGCAGATCTTGCGTGCCGCAAATAAACCGCACTGAGGCCATGCCATAGCCATGGGTGTCCAACCCTGTTTTTGCCGCTTGGACGATCGCCGGATGATTCGCGAGGCCGAGATAGTTGTTGGCGCAGAGATTGAGCACCGAGCCCTGAGAGACTCGAATATCCGAACCTTGTGGGCCTAGAATGCGCCGCTCGGCTTTATACAGACCTTTGGCCCGGATATCGGCAAGTTGGGTAGCTAGAGCCTGTTTGAGAGAATGGTAAGCCATGGTTAGTAGGCGAGGGGTAAAAGGTAAGGGGTAAGGGGCTTGAGAAAAACCTCGCAATCACATTCTCTTATTTCACACCTCACCCCTGACTCCTGACTCCTGACGGAAATAGAACAACCTTTCCACATTGCCCCGACTGAATCAACTCAAACCCGGTCGCAAACTCGCTCAGTGGAAACGAATGGGTGATGACCGGCCGGATATTGAGACCGGCCTTGAAGAGACCGGCCAGCCGATACCAGGTTCCAAATAAACGTCGACCGGTAATCCCGTACACACGAATCCCCTTGAAGATCATTTCGTTAGGGAGATCAAACGTCACAGGGCCGGTGGGAATACCGAACAGTGTGACCCGCCCACCGTTCTTCACCGCCCGAAAGGCCTGGTGCAAGGCCTCTGGGTTTCCCGACATCTCCAACGACGCATCAACCCCTTCACCAGCGGTGATATCCAGAATCGCTGCCGCCAGTTGTTCCGGGGGATACGCTTTTGCGTTGAGGACGTGATTAGCACCAACCTGCTTGGCCAAACCAAGCCGGTAGTCACTGACATCTGACGCAATAATGGTCGCCGCGCCGGCGGTTCGTGCGACTGCCGTGGCAAACAACCCGGTCGGGCCGCACCCGGTGATCAACACCGTCTGGCCGGTCAAATCTTCGGCCAGGGCGGCGTCAACGGCATTGCCGATTGGTTCCTGGAGACAGGCTAACTCAGGCGGAATGTTCGGATCTGTTTTCCACAGGACGCCTTCTGGTAACGCCACATACTGCGCATAGGATCCGTCTTGGTCGACTCCGAGGATCTTGTAATTCTTGCACACATGCGCCAATCCCGTCCGGCACTGAAAGCAGGCACCACAAGTCAGATGCGATTCCGCTGCGACATAGTCGCCGGTCTTGACGAGGGACACCTCGCGTCCGACCTCCACCACGTGGCCGCACAACTCATGGCCGATCACGCGCGGTGGATGGATCCGCCGCTGTGCCCATTCATCCCACCGATAGATATGGGCATCGGTTCCACAGAGCGAGGTCGCCGCGACTTTGATCACGGCATCGTGTGGCCTCGGAGTTGGGTCCGCCCAATCAGTGAGGGTGAGCCCTGGTCCCGCAACCGTTTTGACGAGTGCTTTCATGAGTGCATTCTATACCAACATCACGAGTGGACACCCATGTTTCAGCGAAAGAAACACATTGCGCCACCCTCTCGTGGTGGATAGGATACCAAGCGAGAGAATTGGTCCTCTCGAAAGGAAACGCGCCTCATGCGGGGAGGCGGAAAGGGAATGAATATGAACAGGAGCCGAGTCTGGACACAGAGCATCATCATAATGAGTTTCTTGGCGCTGTACCCCCTGAGCCTCCAGGCCGAGACGGCTCACTGGGATATCGACCCGGATCACTCTCTGATCGAGTTCCGCGTTGCGCACATGGTGATCTCGAAAACTTCGGGGCGATTTCTCGACTATCGCGGATTCGTCGAGATGGATGCGAACGCAAAAACCATCAACGCAATCCAAGCGAGCATCAATGCGGACTCAATCAATACAAACCATGAGAAACGCGATGGACATCTGCGTAATACAGACTTCCTGGATGTGAAACAGTTCCCGACGATCACCTACACGATGAAAACTGTTCAGAAAGAAGGCGAGGCCTACAAGGTCGTCGGCAATCTCACCCTCCGGGGGGTGACGAAGGAAGTGACCCTTACCGGGACGCTGAACGGCGTCACGAAGGACCCCTGGGGAAACACCAGAGCGGGATTCACCGCCGACGGCAAATTAAATCGCAAGGATTTCGGTATGGTATGGAACAAAACTCTCGATACCGGAGGACTGGTTGTCGGCGACGACGTCCACATTCATGTGGATATCGAGTGCATTAAGGCGAAGTAACTGAGAAGCCCCAGAGAAGTTTCATGTTTCTGGTTTCAAGTTTCACGTGCCCTGATCAGATGCAGATGGTCTTGATTGGCGTTCAGACCTGAGACTTGAAACTTGCAACCTGAAACTCCTCCCCCCAAGCGATTATGAAATCCATGGTGCTCCACCATACTGGCAACGTCTCCTGCAATCCGTTGCGGCTTGAGGATCGTCCGATTCCTGTTCCACGGCCCGATCAAGTTCTTGTCAAAGTTCATGTCTGCGGCATCTGCCGCACTGATCTTCATGTGGTAGAGGGAGAACTGCCAGACACGGTACTGCCGATCATTCCAGGCCATCAAGCAGTTGGGACCGTGATGCAACGTGGCGCTGGGGTCTCGGAAGTGAAAGCAGGTGATCGGGTCGGGATCGCCTGGCTACAAGGCACATGTGGGCAATGCGAATTTTGTACAAGTGGGCGGGAGAATCTCTGCTTACAAGCGAGATTCACGGGCTATCAAGTCGATGGCGGCTATGCGGAATATGCTGTGGTGCCTGCACGATTCGCCTATCCAATCCCTTCAATCTTTTCAGATGATGAAGCCGCGCCCTTGTTGTGTGCCGGCATTATCGGCTATCGCGCCTTGCGCCTCAGCAGCATCAAGCCAGGCCAGCGGCTTGGTCTCTATGGATTCGGTGCCTCCGCACACATTGCGATTCAGATCGCACGCCATTGGGGCTGTCAGGTCTATGTGAGTTCGCTCAAGCGAGAGCACCAGGAATTGGCAAAGCAACTAGGCGCCGTCTGGGTTGGGGGCGCGATGGAAATGCCGCCGGATAAGCTACACAGCTCCATCATCTTTGCCCCAGCCGGTGAACTCGTGCCTCTTGCGTTACAGGCACTTGAACGAGGTGGCACCTTAGCCCTAGCCGGCATCCACATGTCGCCCATTCCCTCGCTGGACTATGATCGCGATGTCTTCGGCGAACGCGTCATCCGCAGTGTGACAGCCAACACCAAACAGGATGGGCTTGATCTCTTACGCGAAGCCGCGGTGATTCCGATCAAGCCCCACACGATACGATTTCCTCTCGAAGAAGCAAACCAGGCCTTACAAGAGCTCAAAGTCGGGAGCTTCCAAGGCGCAGCAGTGCTGACGATATGAGTCGAACGGGACCTCGGTAAATCTCGCGATAGATGTGCGGGTCCGGTTCAGAATGTGCAGTGAGAAACAAGCTCAACCCCCACGTTGATTTATTCGTATCATTGGCAGAGCATCAATTGATGCTCTACGGTTACGAGGGAGTCTGAAACGATTCCTACTTTCCGAAATTTGTCCCTATCCTTACCGCTTTCTCCCAAGAATATTCGCCGCCTGCTCCGACACTTCCTTCACCAATACACCCAACTTGGAGTGTGACGGCTCAAAGTCGACCGGCCAGTCGAAGTGGCGCAGCCGTTCACTGGCAGCAGGACCAATGGAGGCCACGACCAGTTTCTGCACCGCGTCATGAAACGGGATAACGTGTCCGTCTTGCTCCAAGACTTGCATGACGTGGTCGATCTGCATGGCGTTGGTAATCAGCATCACCTCCACTCCTCCGGCAATGACACGCGCGCAGGCAGCGCGTAACGGTCCAAGATCTTCCGGTAAGGCCCATTGGTAGATCGGTACAGGAAAGACATCCGCCCCACGCTGTTCCAGAGCCTTCACCAGCGCGTTGTTGGGTATGCCATATTCCTGCACGGCGATTCGCACGCCCGGCTCAAGGCTGTACTCATCCAGAGCAGAAACCAGATCGATCCACGTATTGGGCTCCGGCACCGTTACCGTTGGGACGAGCCCCATGGCCTTGAGGGCTGCAACCGTTTTCGCTCCCCGGGCGATGGTTACGATTTCTTGTAACGCCTGGACGATCGAGGGCCAGGGATACCGCGTTTTCAGGATGTCAAACAGCGCCTCAGTGCCCACGCCGGTGAGCAGCACAAGCATGTCGATCTGCCCCGCCATCAGGCGCGTTCCAAATTCATAGGCCGCCTGGTTGCTCTCCAGCGGGATTTCTCTCAACGCCGGAGCTATGAGTGGGAGACCTTCATACCGTTCAATCAAACGGGCCAGCTCCGTCTCCATCCGACTTTCGAACGCCACCACCGTCATTCCGTTGAATGTCATAGCCTAACGACTCCTTCACGATCAGGCGCCAATCATACTACACTCGTCGCCGCGAGGGAGAGCCGGTTTTCCGTTGACGGCTGATCGCTCGTCTCCCTACTATACGGACGTGATCATTGTTCAACGAGTGCGAGACACCCCATGACGGCACCACTTCATCGCGGTCTTCGGCATCTGGCACTGCGCGTCATGGATCTTCCTCGATCGCGTCGATTCTATGAGCAGATCCTCGGCATGCAGGTCGTTTGGGAACCGGACCCAGAGAACGTGTATTTCAGCTCCGGAGTCGACAACCTAGCCCTGCATCAGATCTCGAAGCATGAATTGGACTCCTACGAGTCCTCGAAGACCCAGCTGCTCGACCACATGGGCGTGATTCTTGAGAGTCCGCAGGCCGTGGATCAGATGTACCGTGAGATTATGCCCTCGATTGAGTCGCTGGG
>CABVSA010000024.1:14282-46403 GCA_902500805.1 uncultured Nitrospira sp.
CGCAGGCCGTGGATCAGATGTACCGTGAGATTATGCCCTCGATTGAGTCGCTGGGAGGACGAATCACCAAACTGCCGAAACTGCATCGTGACGGCAGCTACTCATTTTATTTCTCCGACCCAGACGGCAATGTGATTCAAGCATTGTACGAACCGGCGATCAGTCGACTGGCGATTAGGACTGAGTAACGAGGACTGAGGGCTGAGATGGAACGACAGCGAGCAGACAAGTTCGAGGATCTCATCGCATGGCAGAAGGCACGAGAATTGACCAGAGCGATCTACCAAGTGACTGGATCAGGGTCTTTTGCCAAAGACTTTGGACTACGCGACCAGACTCGACGAGCGGCAGTCTCGGTTATGTCAAATGTTGCCGAAGGATTCGAACGAGGAGGGCGTTCAGAATTCCACCAATTTCTGAGTATTGCGAAATCATCGTGCGCTGAACTCAGATCACAGTTGTATGTCGCGCTGGACGCGAGACACCTACAGCCATCAACTTTTCGTCAATTGATCCTTCAAGCAGAGGAAATCGCACGGATTATAGGTGGATTACGAAAGGCCGTGCATACACAACGACTACTGGCTCGCACTTCTAAGGCCAGAGTAAAATCGGCCAAATCTCAGTCCTCAGTCCTCAGCCCTCAGTCCTAATGCCTATGAGCCAGCTCTGGAGCAGCCTTTCCAAAACCCAGTATGTGAGTCTCGTCCCCTGGTGCTGGGCACAACTGGAAAGTGCGGAGCCGCCAGGCCCTTTTCCATTCATTGGCGGGGTCGCCCCTGAAGTGGTAGCCAGCCTCCAGGAGGCTCACGGTCTCCTGGCTAGTGCGATCGATACTGCAATCAGCGATGTCTTCTCGAAACGGGCCCCGCTGGACGAACCGGAGCGTCGGCGACGGCTCGAAGATGCTTATGCGGAGCTGATCAACGCCCGCCCCCATCTTCAGCGACACATCCGCTGCAACCGTCGACCGGACGGCACCTTTCACTGGGAATTCCCGACAGATCCGACTCAATCCGCAACCGTCACAAACGGCGGTCTCCGCATGTTTCATGCGATTAACCAGCAGGCCATCCCATTCGGATTCAACAACCGCCGCCTGGGCCCATTGATCGGCAAACTGCTCGGTCTCCTCAATGGCACTCGTACCGTGGACGAAGTCGGCACCATCGTCTCCTCAATGCCCCGTGATTCCCAGGGCCTGCTCACCACATTTATGGAGCTCTTGCAGCGACATGAATGTCTGACCAGCTCGACGACAGCGTCATTACGCCATCATTGGTTCGAGGTCGTTCAGGATCAAGATGCCGTGCACCTTGGCCATGCGGCCTTACTCTACCGACAACGTGACACGGTGTTGCTCTTTGATCCATGGCTCTTGCCCTGGTTCGCAGAATCACCCATGCCGTCACTCTGGGGCAAGCTCGTCCCCAAGCCAGCAGCAGTCTTCCTCACGCATGATCACGATGACCATGTGGATCCTCGCACTTTGCTCCATCTGCCGAAAGACATCCCCATCATCATCCCCAGCCGACGCAATCATACCCAGCTGTTTTTTGACTATCGGTCACTCCTGGCGGAGCTGGGGTTTGAGCAGGTGATCGAGCTGGCCCATGGGGAGAGCTGGCCGTTCGAGGGAGGCACGGTCGTGTCGGTCCCGTTCTATGGCGAAGATCCCTGTGACCTCAATATGCCGCGGAATTGTTATCTGATTTCCGATCGCGGGCACAATGTGTTGGTTCATGCGGACAGTGGCCCCACCAACGACGGGCGATCAGCTCTCAAAGACTCGGTTATTCAACGGATGGTCGGCAAGTACGGACCGATTCCCCTGGTCTTGGCCTCACAGCAACAACTGCGTGAGATCCGAACCCATGCCGCCCACGCACCGCTCTCTCATCCCGGCCAATGGCTGGACATCGGCGAGAACGGCTATCTCACAAACGCCTATCTTGCCGAGCTCTGCACGGCCGCCTGCGCGCGGCTGTTTGTGTCGTACGCCACCGGTGGAGCGGATTGGTATCCGGACCATCTCTCGTTCATGTTCAGTCGCCGGAACCCTGCCAGAACTGCACTGCTGACAGCCCACTGGGAACCGGCGGAAAAGTTAAAAGACCTTCTGGCTTCACAGGGATGTCGTTATCATCATGCCCACGCGCTGGACATCTATCGACCCACAGCTGGAGGAGCGATTGAGGTCCACTCAACAGGAGAATCCCTAGCCCCACTGACTCTTTATCGTGTGGATCATGGCGATCCCCCGTTTATGAAAGCCGCGCGGCGGCGATAAGTCGTTATTTATTTGAGGAGCAGCTATGAGCGAAAGACCAGCGACGATTCTTGTCACCGGAGCCGCGGGATTCATCGGATTCCATGTGGCGATGCGCCTCCTGGACCAAGGCAACCATGTCATCGGCCTCGACAATCTCAATGATTACTACGACGTCCTACTGAAAGAAGCTCGACTGGCACAGCTCCGGCCTCGTGAACGATTCACGTTCATCAAACTGGACCTCGCCAATCGGCAAGGCATGAAGGACCTCTTTGCCGACCAGTCGATCCAGCGGGTGGTGCACCTGGCCGCTCAAGCCGGGGTTCGCTATTCGCTGGTCAATCCACATGCCTACACCGAGAGCAACATCGAAGGGTTCATGAATATCCTGGAAGGCTGCCGACATAACCAGATCGAACACTTGGTCTATGCATCTTCGAGTTCTGTCTATGGCGGTAATACCCACATGCCGTTCTCGATCCATGACAATGTGGATCATCCCGTCTCGCTCTATGCCGCCAGCAAGAAGGCTAATGAGCTCATGGCTCATTGCTATGCCCATCTGTATCGGCTGCCTTGCACCGGCTTGCGCTTTTTTACCGTGTATGGCCCATGGGGGCGTCCTGACATGGCCCTCTTCATCTTTACCAAGGCCATTTTGGAGGGCAAACCGATCGATGTCTTCAATCAGGGCAAGATGAAACGCGACTTCACCTATGTCGATGATATCGTCGAAGGCATCATCCGGACACTTGATCATCCGGCAACCGTCAATCCCTCCTGGTCGGGGGAACGACCGGATCCCGGAACCAGCTCCGCTCCAGCCCGCATCTACAACATCGGCAACCATCAGCCGGTGGAGCTGCTGCATTTCATCGGAGTACTGGAGCAAGCTTTGGGGAAAACGGCGGAAAAGCGGCTCTTGCCGATACAGCCAGGCGACGTGCCAGCGACCTATGCCGATATCGACGATCTCACCAATGACGTCGGCTTCAGGCCAAATACCCCGATCGAGGTGGGCATCCCTCGTTTCGTGAAATGGTACCGAGAATTCTACGGATTGTGAGGACAACTGACCAAGTTGCGTTAGAAGCACCCCACCGGTACGAACCCGGTCCCAAAGAGCCTCGACAACGCAATGTAGCGCGCATTATCGTAAAACGAATGGCTGGCCCCTCGCTGATTCCTTCCCGTGAGGTCTCCCCCATAGGACGGATCGGACCCGAAGAACATTCCTCCCCTGGTCTTCTGCACGAGATGCATCCATTCCATATACAACGTGCAGGCTTCCGCCTGGACTGAGCCAGAAACCGTATTGCTCGCATACCAGTCACGTGCCCATTCCGGCACCTGCCTTCCTGCCCCTACTGAGTCGCGATCTCGCGCGGAAGACGGCTCAACCTGTGACTCCCTCATGGGCTGCGTTCGAGGAATGGTCGGCATATTCACCAAATCAGGCACGACTGAGAGCGGCTTCAGATCCATCGCTTCACACCCGGCCCGCTCCTTATTGGTATACATCGAGCTCCCATCTGCTTCGAGACACTTCCAGGTTGTCGGACCAGCTCCCGTGTCTCCCCAAGCCATTCCCGTGGACAACGCCACCAGGATGGTCGCTGAGAGGAACGTTCCTTGAACCTGCCGCATGGGACACCTCCAGATCATGTAGTCAAGACACGCGGTGCGTGGGCACCCCCTGGTCGCTCTCTATAGTTGGTGCGCACACCCTACTCAATACTTTGTTTTTCGTCTATGCAGCTTTGGAGGGGGGAGCCACAAGCCATAGGACCTCGACAGCCTGACGTGTGCCGTGGTTGCGCCCGTCGCCCACCACAAACCAGATGAGAGGCCGGCGCTCAGTAACCGCACTATTCATACCCAAGCTGCCTCATCCCAAATCCTTCCTGTCCCACACCCTGCATTATCTTGTCCGGCATCGAAACCTCAGGTATCCTTCCTGTCACATTGCCGATGGTCTGTTGGGTAAAACAGCGTAGATGTGCCATCTCAGCTCATCAGCAGTCTTTAGGTCGATTCATCAACAGACAACGTGCACTCGATAGCCGCACAACATGACCGACTATAATGTCCTCACGAATCTGCTCTTCATCTACACCGTGTCGATCGCGGTGGTGTTTCTGTTTCATCAGTTCCGACTCCCCTCGATCGCCGGATTCTTAGTCGCCGGTGCGCTGATCGGCCCACACGGACTCAATCTCATTTCCGATATTGCCACCGTACAGGTCTTGGCAGAAATCGGCATCGTGCTCCTCCTGTTCACCATCGGCATTGAATTCTCGTTAGTCCAACTTGCCTCGCTTCAACGTCTCCTACTGATCGCCGCCCCTATCCAAGTGGGAGGGGTCATTGCTATTACATGGATCGGCGGGACGCTCGCAGGATTACCAACCTCTCAGGCCATTTTTTGGGGATTTCTACTCTCACTCAGTAGCACAGCCATTGTCCTCAAAGCATTGACTGCCAGCGAAGCCAGCGAATCACCGCACGGACGGGCGACGATCGGGATCTTGGTCTTCCAAGACATCGCCGTCGTACCAATGATCATGCTCACACCCATGCTCGCCAGCCCCGGTGATGGGGCGCTTGCGCCAGTGTTGCTCTCTCTGGGAAAATCTTTGGTCGTGGTGGCCTGCATTCTGGTCGGCGCGTGGTATGCGGTCCCGATCTTGCTCGAACACATCGTCCGCAGCCGAAGCCGGGAACTGTTCTTATTGACCATCATCGTTCTCTGCCTCGGCATCGCCTGGCTGACGTCTCTCGGAGGACTCTCGCTCGCCCTCGGCGCCTTCATCGCCGGCCTCGTGATCTCAGAGTCAGAGTACAGTCACCAAGCCATCGCCGAAGTGCTGCCCTTTCGTGATAGCTTCAATAGCCTCTTCTTCGTTTCCATCGGCATCCTGATGGATTGGCATATTCTGTTGGAGTACCCGTTCATCGTGACCGGCCTGCTGCTGGTCGTCCTCCTCGTGAAATTCTTCGCCGGTGCTGGCGCCGTACTGGCTGCCGCCATGCCGCCCAGATCAGCCGTCATGACCGGCATCGCACTCGCGCAAGTAGGAGAGTTCAGCTTTATTCTGGCACAAGTCGGCCAAGAGGATCAGCTTCTGTCCGGGACACAGTATCAGATATTTCTGGCCGTCTCCGTCTGCTCGATGATCATTACCCCAGTCCTTATTCAGCTCTCGCCCCATCTTGGCCGACGGGTCGAGGCTGTCCAGCGACTCCGCCACTGGTTTCCTGGACAGACCACGGCCCATGTCCTCGAAGCGGAGGGGCGGCATCTACGCATCAAGGACCATGTCATTATCGTGGGATACGGGCTGAACGGTCGAAACCTCGCTCGCGTCTTGGGCGAGACGGAAGTTCCCTATATCGCGTTGGATTTGGACGGCGAAACCGTGCGCCGAGAGGCGGCACACGGATTACCGCTCTACTATGGAGATGCGACCAATCCGACGGTACTGCGGCACGTCAAGATCGAACAGGCTCGAGTCCTGGTTGTGGCGATCTCCGATCCCTTCATGGCGCGCCGAACCGTGCAGGTCGCTCGAGGGATGAATCCCAAGATTCACATCGTGGTCAGGACTCGCTATTTGCGTGAGCTCGAGGAACTCCATCAGCTTGGAGCTGACGATGTGGTACCAGAAGAGTTTGAAACGTCGATCGAGATTTTCGCGCTCGTCCTCCGTACCTATCAGATGCCGCAAGACTTCGTCATGCGCAAGGCGGAACAGGTCCGCCGGGAAGGATACGCACTTCTTCGACGGAGCGAACTGCCTGAACTGGCGCACCACTTGCGCGGCGGCACCCTCGCCGATGTGGAAGTAGAGACTTGTCGGATTGAGGAAGCCGCACCGGCGGCAGGGAAAACGCTCGCCGAGCTGGCACTGCGTCCACGAACGGGAGCCTCGATCATCGCCTTGACCAGAGCCGGCGTGACCGAATCGAACCCGTCGGATAAAACGAAACTCGTGGCCGGTGATATCGTGGTTCTACTCGGATCACGCGATGAGATTCGGCGCGCGATGGAGTTCATCCTCACCGATCAACCCGACCGATAACGTCCTATTCCCCTTGTGGTCTTGTCGTTTCCACGAAACAGATTCAGCTTCGCCAGCGAAGCGTGACTCGTTCTTTGAGCGGGTGATCGAAAGGGCGTCCGGTCTGAACCGATTCGAGATGAGCTGCTTTCAGCTTATAGTACCATCTCGCGGGCATATCGGCGTCTCCCAGAAACATGGATGAAGGCTTATGACGGAGGCCCACCGCCAAATGCTTCATTGCCCGTTCATCCTGGCCCAGAAACATCTTGGTCAACGTACGAAAAATCAAATTGCCGAACGGCAGCCAATGCAGGCCGCGCCAATAGGCGGAAAAATCAATGCGACACTCCATATCGGAAACAGGTGTGGACATCAACCGATTCGCAAGCCATACACTGCCACATTGCATCAGTTCCACTCGCTGGTTCGGCAGTAGAAAGTCGATGGTCGTACTCAACGGTCCTCCATAGATACGCTCGATCCAATGAAACGGCCCGCTGTTCTTTGCCGGCCGATGCGCAGTCATCCTGAAACCATAGGGGATCGGCTCAAAGATTTTCGTCTTCTCGTGCATCTGCGCATCGCTACGCCACCACGAATGGACATAGGGACCATGGACCGGATCGATAAGCCCGATGACACCATCATCGGGCGTGCAGGTGTAGGTCAGCGAAATGTGGAATGATTGTCGAGGCTCCGAGGGAAGCGGCATACGCGGAGCAGGCGGCAACGGATCAGTATTCCCTCGTTCATCAGCTAAATACAACCAAATCATCCCGTCCGTCTCTTCGACCGGATAGGTTGCGACGCCGATCTTGTCACATTGGAAACTCCCCCCTTCGGGAAGGGCCGGGATCCGCTGACAGCGCCCCTTCATATCAAACTGCCACCCGTGATACGGACATTCCACAAGCTCACCATCGAACCGACCGAACGACATCGGCATCCCTCGGTGAGGGCAGAGGTCACGCATCGCTGCCAGCATACCCGATCGATCTCGGCATAGGAGAATCGGCAGGTCCAACATCTTGAGTGCGGTCATCGTCCCAGGACGGAGTCGATGACTAGGAACAGCCGGATACCAAAAGCCAAACAGGGGCGCACTCCTGGAAGCGAGGACCTCGGGTGATAAGAGTTGGCTCATTGCTGAACAGGATGGTCGCAAGAAGACGTCGTATAATAGAATCCGGACTATAACGGGGGACAGAGATCAGGTCAAGCAACGAACGGACCAGGAGGATGGCCCTGTTCCTTGACACCCCAAAGGACCACATACTATTCTGTTCAAATACTGAGCGCACTGAGTCTTGCCTATGGGATGAGGTGATACGATGATTGCCACACAGATCGAGCCGGCGGCGACGTTGGCACAGCTACAAGAATCCAAGCCAGAAAGTGTCACCATCGTCTTGTTGAGCGGTGATCTCGATCGAGCGATGGCAGCTTTCATCATTGCGACAGGCGCAGCCGCCATGGGGATGAAGGTCACGATGTTCTTTACCTTTTGGGGGCTGAATGCCATCCGAAGAAAAGGGGCCACCAGTTCGGCAAAAGACTGGCTTCGCCGGATGTTTGGACTGCTCAATAAAGGCGGCGCCGACAGTCTTCCGTTATCCCGCTTCCACATGGGCGGGTTGGGCACGAAGATGATGCAAAAAGTGATGAAGCAAAATCGCATGCCCGATGTGCCCGAATTGATGCAGACCGCCCTGGATCTGGGCGTACATTTTATCGCGTGCACGACAACCATGGGGCTGATGGGCATTACCAAAGACACCTTGATCGATGGCATCGATCAGTTCGCCGGTGTCACGACGTACCTGGCGGAAGCGAAACGAGGTAGCGTCAATCTATTCATTTGAGCTGACAGCTCTCAGCTGGGAGCGAGGGATATCTTCATGATGCAAGCCGATGTCAAACTCGATACGTTAGGGTACTTTTGTCCTATGCCGATCATTCTGACCTCGAAGAAAATCAAAGAGCTGGCCTTGGGCCAGGTGCTGGAGGTTGTCTCCGATGATGAAGGCATCAAGAAAGACATGCCGGCTTGGTGTGAAACTACCGGCCATCAAATGGTGGGGCTGGAAGAAGAGCAGGCAAAGTCTGGGCGGATTTACAAGGCTTTTGTGAAGAAAACAAAATAATCAGATTTTCCAGAATCGACCAGACCAGAAGCCGGAAGGACCAGACGAAGTCCTCCGGCTTTTTCGTTTGAGATCAGACGGGTGGCATGGATCACATCGTTGAATGTGTGCCTAACTTCAGTGAAGGCCGGAATCGAGCCACCGTTCAAGCCATCCTCGACGCGGTCACCTCGACCTCCGACGTCGTGTATTTGGACCACTCGATGGATCCAGACCACCATCGAGCCGTCCTGACCTTCTGTGGAGCCCCGGAAGCGGTCGTCGAGGCGGCTTTCCGTGCGATCCGTACCGCAACCAACCTCATTGATTTGCGTAGTCATGCCGGCGTGCATCCGCGCGTGGGAGCAACGGACGTCGTCCCATTTATTCCGATCAAAGGCACGACGATGGAAGATTGTGTTCGGCTTGCCACGCGCCTCGGATCACAAGTTGGGCGTGAGCTGGAGATTCCCGTCTTCTTGTACGAACGGGCCGCAACTCGAGCCGATCATGCTCCCTTGGAAGCAGTCAGGCGTGGGGGCCTTGAAGGATTGGCGTTCCGAATGGCATCCGATCCTAATTGGGCACCCGATTTCGGCCCGTCTCGACTCCATCCAAGTGCCGGAGCCATCGCCATCGGTGCCCGGCCACCACTCATCGCATACAATATTAATCTCCGCTCTTCAGAAGTGGACAAGGCCCGTGCAATCGCCCGGACCGTCCGCCACTCAAACGGAGGCCTCCCTCATGTCAAGGCGATCGGCGTCGACTTACCCAGTCGGAGGATGGTCCAGGTTGCCATGAACCTAACCGACTATCAGGCCACACCAATCCTCACCGCGTTTCAGGCAGTCCAGGCGGAAGCGGCACGGCTCGGAATCGAGATGGCCGGCAGTGAACTGATCGGATTGATCCCGCAGGCAGCACTGCAGCACACTGCCACCACAACGCTCCAACTTGATCGCTTCGATGCCAGCCAGCTCCTAGAAACAAGAATCAGCGAGAGGCTGCGCGGCAAGACCGCTCCAGAACAAACCGTGACGGAATTTCTTACCGCCGTGGCCGATTCAAAGCCAACCCCAGCTGGTGGAAGTGTCGCCGCGTTGGTGGGAGCCTTGGCGGCTTCATTAGGAGTGATGGGGGCCCGTCTCAGCCGGCAACCGGACGTGGAACAACGTCTCCTTGCACTGAGCCGGAACCTCCACAGGCTGGTTCAAGCAGATGCGGCGGCCTACAACGAGCTGATGGCGGCCTACAAACGCCCCAAGGATGACCCCGAACGCGCCCAGACAATTTCGGTTGCACTCCAACGGGCAACTGAGATCCCACTACAGATCGTGGAGTTCACCTGTGAGGCAGCCCGGTTTCTCCAGCCATTACAAGTGGCGGCTAAATTACCGGTCCGATCAGATCTCACAGTCGGCCTCACCCTCGCAATTGCAGCTGGGCAAGCTGGTCTCTTCACCGTGAAGACAAATATAAATTCACAGCAAAATCAAATACTTATTGATGAATTTCGAGACAGAATCTCGAAGGCGACTGAAATCCTTGAGGAACTCAAGGTGTTGTGTTAAACTCCGCCGCTGATTTGTGGGGGCCCTAAAAACATTATGAAGCAGGCTTACTTGGCCTGAGAAAGTCGAAAATCAATCGGATGGAAATCAAAGTTTTTAATAACAACGTCGAAAAAGCTCTGAAAGTTGCGAAAAAGAAGTTGGCAGGTGAGGGTCTCTTCCGTGAGCTCAAGCGTCGCCGTTTTTATGAGAAGCCCAGTGTGAGGAAGAAGGCCAAGCAACGCGAAGCCCAACGACGCCGTCAGAAGTGGTTGTCAAAGCGGAAACCCGAGTAGAGCGCCCTTAAGGCTGTTCTAACCCCTTCCGTAACCTCCTCTCCCTTCGTGCCCACGCCCATGCGTCAGGAGCAGATCCATGCCGCCGTCCGCATCCTCAAGCGCGAGATTCGCCGTTGGCAAGAACCGGTCGTCGGCGTGGTCGCCAAGGAATCGAACCGCGATCCCTTCCTGATTCTTATTTCCACCCTTATCAGCTTACGAACCAAGGACAAGACAACCCGAGAGGCAGGCGACCGGCTCTTTGCGTTGGCGCGTACCCCTGCCACAATGCTGCAGCTGTCGCTGAAGAAGATCGAACAGGCAATTTATCCAGCCGGGTTCTATCGGACTAAGGCCAACTCGATTCATGAGATCTGCCGGCGATTGCTGGATCAGCATGACGGCAAGGTCCCGGACTCCATTGATGAACTGGTCAGCTTACCGGGAGTCGGGCGGAAAACGGCGAATCTCGTGGTCACGATCGGATTTGGGAAACCGGGAATCTGTGTCGATATTCATGTGCACCGTATCAGCAACCGCTGGGGCTACATCAAAACCAAGACGCCGGAAGAATCGGAAAACGCTCTCCGCCGAAAACTACCGAAACAGTACTGGATCACCTACAACGACCTTCTCGTGCCCTATGGACAAAACCTCTGTCTTCCTGTGTCGCCCCTATGCAGCACCTGCAAGTTGACGGATCTTTGCAATCGCGTGGGAGTCACGAGAAGTCGTTAGAGGTAAGGAGTAAAGGGTGAGGGGTGATTCGGTTGATTCTGTAAGCTCCTTACGCCTCACCCCTAACCCCTCACCGGTTAAATAAATAGCTTCGTCTCCGCCTCAGCTGTTAAAGACAGGATCGCGGGCAGCCCCAGGACCTCATCGACGTTCCGTTCGACCGCACCGGCATCCACTCCCATATATTCCAGGCCGGCGCTGCAGGCGATCAGTCGAAACTTCCCGACGTGCTTCGCATCTTGGAACATTTCTGAAATCTTAGGTACCTTCTTCTCTTTGAGGAGTCGGGCGACTTCCTCGGCAGATCCCGCATACTCCGGTGGAAAATCGATCTGATCGATCTTGCCTTCGGCCAGCTTTTTGATCGTCCAAAATAGCAACACCACGATTACATCCTTGCCCATCGCGGCAGCCGTCATGCCGAGCGTCGCGACCTGATGCAACTTATCGTAGGTCGCGTTGTGGGCAAAAATAACAAATTTCGGTTTGGTCGACATGCTTTACTTCTTCCGTACCCTGGTTTTGACGCTGTTGATATAGTCCGTAATCGCAGCATCAACGTCATCGGCTGTCATGGGACGATCATGCGTTTCACTCTCATCGACAAGATAGCGTCCATGATCTTGTTCCTGTTTGAGAATGACGGCGTTGTCAGGGGTCACCTCAATCAACATAAACCATTCCTTCGCTCCTTGCGAGAGCACCACCTGCTTGCCGGCTCCCTTTCTGGTGATCTCAATCTGAAGCCCATCACTTGTTTCCGTCGAGGGCCAGACCCCGCTTGCAAACGACATAGCCCCGATGACGACCGTCAAGATGCCGAGGAGCGTTGCAGCTTTGAGATTCACCTGGCACCACACCGCTGGGGACAATTCATGACGACTCGATTATAGCGAGCAGGGGCGACTCCGTAAACCATCGAGATCTATCTCGTTTACCTTGAGGGGCACGTGAACACATGTTAGGATGCCGCCCGATGGACGGACTCATTGCAACGGTTGAGCAATATATCTCCACCGAAACACTCGTGACCCTGACGGCCCTCTCGATCGTCTTTTTCGTCGGATCGTTGATCGCCATCCCTTTCATCCTGGTCAGGTTGCCGACAGACTTTTTTGACACGCGTGTACCAAGACGCTGGATGGAAAATCATCACCCAGTGCTTCGACTCCTCGGTCATCTTGCGAAGAATGTGGTTGGTGCGATCTTCGTGTTCGCCGGATTCTTGATGCTCTTCCTCCCGGGCCAGGGCATTCTGACCATGTTAATCGGAATCACGATGCTGGACTTTCCCGGCAAACGCAAACTCGAAGCCAAGATGATCGGCCAACCAGCCGTCCTCAACGCCATCAACGGGATGCGCGAGAAATTCGGGAAGCCACCACTCACCATTGCACCAAACCCATAGAAGCCATCAGCTCTCAGGTGTCAGCCATCAGAAAAAGAGCCCTAACGAGCTGACTGCTGATAGCTGAGCCCTGTAAGCTAGACATATGACATCACCACGTCCCACTCTGTATTTGATCGACGGCAGTGCCTACATCTATCGCGCCTTTTTTGCCCTGCCGGCCCTCAACAACTCCAAAGGCCTCCAGACCAACGCCGTCTATGGATTCATGACCACGCTTCTTAAGATCATCCGTGAACATCGACCGGATGGTCTGGTCGTGGCATTCGATGAGAAGGGACCGACACTCCGGCACGAGGAATTTAAAGAGTATAAAGCGCAGCGTCCGCCGATGCCCGACGGGATGAAGGCCCAGATCCCGTACATTCATCGCGCCGTAGAGGCATTGAATATCCCTGCCGTGAAGCAAGTCGGCTACGAAGCTGATGATCTGATCGGCACCCTGGCCAGGCAAGCAGAACAAGCCGGCCACGATGTCGTCATCGTCACCGGTGATAAAGACATGCTCCAACTCATCACGCCGCATGTACGCATCTACGATCCGGTGAAAGACAAATGGTCCGGCGATGCGGAATGTATCGCCAAGTTCGGCGTCGAACCGGTGCGTGTCGTTGAAGTCATGGGGTTGATGGGCGACAGCAGCGACAATATCCCTGGGGTGAAAGGCATCGGCGAGAAAACTGCCATGAAGCTGATTGCGCAGTTCGGAACAATCGATGAACTACTCAATCGGCTCAATGAAGTGACCCCCCCGCGCATCAAGACCCTGCTGACGGAACAGGCGGACAATGCCAGACTGAGCCGAAGACTCGCGACCATCGATACCCAGAGCCCGGTGGAATTCCATCCTGAGTCCTATCGGGTCAAGCCACCGCACGACGAACAGCTCGCCGAGCTGCTACGTGAACTCGAGTTCATGTCGCTACTGAAGAGTCTTCAACCGTCGCCCAAGCAAACGGAGACGAAGCACCCGGCGCCGGTCATCATTGAAGATGAATCAGCCGCACAGCAGTTCGCTGACAGCGTACCCCCAAACACCCCGCTCGCCGTGCACTGTCTCTTTGCAGGACGTCCAGGAGTTCATGCCGATCTGAAAGGCCTCGCCCTCTCGAGTGGTGGCCACACCACCTTCGTCCCGATCGACATCCACGCCTATATGCGACCGATCATGCCCCTCCTTCACGATCCGAAGAGAACCAAAGTGGTGCATGACCTTAAAGCGACCCTCTTGGCCTTGCATCGCCTCGGCGTGACCCTGGCACCACCCTATGTCGATACCATGGTCGCGGATTACCTACTCAATCCCAATCGCCGCGACCATAGTCTCGAAACGATCGCCATGGAACGGTTAGGCGAGCGGTTTGGATCGGAGAAGGAGCAACAGGCCCAACCGCAATCGCTCTTTGATGTCGATACCGGATCCCGAGACCACGCGACAGAAGCCGCTTCATGGTTGGTCAAACTCGAGCCCATCCTGGCGAACCAGTTGACGGAACAGGGAAGCCTGCCCCTCTTTACCAATGTTGAGATGCCACTCATTCCTGTCCTCGCAGACATCGAACGGAATGGGTTCTTACTCGATGTTGAAGGGCTACGCACATTGGGGAAAGAGCTCGAACGGGAACTCGATCGCATGATGGAAACAATCGCCGGGCTCGCCGGGGGTGAGTTCAATATTAATTCACCCAAACAGCTGGCCACGGTCCTGTTCGAGAAGCTCGGCCTCAAACCCCTGCGGAAGACCAAGACTGGGTACTCCACTGATGAAGACACCCTGACGCAACTGGCATCGCAACATGACTTGCCCGCGCAGATTCTGAGCTACCGCAGTCTCAGCAAACTCAAGTCAACCTATGTGGAGGCCCTTCCGGAACTCGTCAGGCCGGAGACAAAACGGCTCCACACGTCGTTGAACCAGACCGTTGCAGCAACTGGACGGCTTTCATCGACTGATCCGAATCTGCAGAATATCCCCGTCAAAGGCGACTATGGCCTGCGTATTCGTGAAGCCTTCATCGTGCCCAAAGGCCATGAACTGCTCTGCGCCGACTACAGCCAGATCGAGCCACGTATCCTCGCCCATCTGTCACAAGACCCGAGACTACTCTCAGTCTTTGCCAAGGAAGAAGACATCCACATGGCCACCGCCATGGAAATTTTCGGACTCCCCTCCAGCCAGATCACGAGAGATATGCGCCGAGCAGCCAAGACCGTCGTCTTCGGCATCGTCTATGGGATCAGCCCGTTCGGTCTTTCCCAAAACCTCGGCGTGCCCCAGCCGGAGGCAAAGAAATACATCGAGACGTTCTTTGAGCGGTTTGCCGCCGTACGGGCCTTGATGGATCGCAATATCGCTGAAGGACGAGAAAAGGGCTACACCACCACCATCCTCGGCCGCCGCCGACCCATTCCTGAATTACAAAGCGGCGATCCCACACAACGCGGCTTCGGGGAACGTATGGCCGTGAACAGCCCTATCCAGGGCTCAGCAGCGGACTTAATCAAGGTCGCCATGATCAATGTCCATAAGAAACTTCATGCTGAACTCCCACACGTGAAGATGATCCTCCAAGTCCACGACGAATTGATCTTCGAAGTGCCGGATCATGATCTGGAGGAAGCAAAGCGGTTGGTGAAGCAGGAGATGGAAGGCATCGGCAAGCAGCTCGGCCTATCAGTCCCACTCAAAGTCGATCTGGGCGTCGGCAAAAACTGGCGCGTGGCGCATCCGTAAGGATAATGGATATAGCCAAAACCGTTCTGGCGCTAAGGTAAAGCCTGTTTATGCAGATTTCCACTTTTCAATTACAGAATTATAAGAGCTATCGAGACTCAGGTGAGCTCCAATTCTCTTCGGGGTTCAATGTGTTGGTGGGGCAAAACAACGCAGGAAAAAGCTCGCTGCTCGAATCGCTCTCCCTAAATTTTATTGCAAAACCGCATCGAAGTTTGATTACACTTCCCCGTACCACCTCAACTGTAAATCCGAGTTCATCTGCAAAAGCTGTATTAAGTCTGACCGGAGAGGAACTTAAGGATCTTCTGCTTTCTCTTGAAGGACCATTTTTTGTTCCTGTTCCATCCGAATTTCGAGGGCACGGAGTTAAGAATGGTCATGAAGCCCTAATGAGGGCGCTGTCACTGTCTTGGCTAGATTTACAAACTAAACTCGTCACCACACCTAATAACGCTGCGACTTTCACCCCAGACCACTTCCCTTCACATGGGCTTTATCATACTCAAGAAGAAGGGCCTGGAAGGGTGAACTTCTATGTTTTCAACCCCAACAATGACAGAACTGACTTTACCTGTGCACAGGAAGTAGCGAATGATACTTCTGCAGATTTTGGCTTAGCTGCTGCTTCCTACTTGAGAGAACGGATTTATAGTTTTAAAGCGCAGAGGTTTAACCTAGGAGTCTCTCAAGTTGGAACCAATAATGTACTTAAGCCTGATGCCGGCAATCTCCCCGAAGTGCTTTCCGTATTGCAAGGGAGCAACCCTAATCTCTTCGCAAAATTTAATGAATATGTTCGGCAGATATTCCCAACGGTTTATTTGGCATCTGTAAGAAATATCCCCGACTACAAGCTTGAAGTCATCATCTGGACGGAAAATCCTGCATCACAGAGGGATGACTTGGCAGTTCCATTAGCTGAAAGTGGAACTGGCATAGGCCAAGTGCTTGCCATTTTGTATGTTGTATTGACTTCACGGTACTCTCGCACAATCTTAATCGACGAGCCCAACAGTTTTCTGCACCCTGCAGCGGCAAGAAAGCTGATTGAAATACTAAAACTCGATTTTTCTCAACACCAGTACATAGTTGCCACACATTCACCGGAGATTATCAAAACAACCGACCCAAGCACGCTTTTCATGGTCCGAATGGATGGGCGAGAAAGTAAATTGGAGCGTCTTGACTCCAACGATGTCAAAGACCAGGGGAGATGCCTGCTGGAAGTCGGGGCGCGTTTATCTGATGTTTTTGGATCAGACGAAATTGTTTGGGTCGAAGGCGACACAGAAGAAATCTGTTTTGGCCTGATTGTTCGTGATCTTCTCAAGAGACCGCTGTTGGGAAGAGCTATTGTCCCCGTCAGGAATGTGGGGGAACTCGAAGGCAAGCGCCACTCGGCAAGAGTAATATGGGATATCTATTCACAGCTGACACAAAGTAACGCTCTGGTTCCACCAGCAATCGCATTTGTGTTTGATAAAGAGCAAAGAACGGAGAAAGAGCAAGCAGATCTTATTCAACGATCCAATGGGAAATTGAAGTTCTTGTCTCGACGAATGTATGAAAACTACCTCCTAGTCCCTCAGGCACTACAGGCCACCCTTTTGACCCTGCCATCATTTCAGAATACTGCGCTCACTGCAGAGGAAATACAGGAGTGGCTCGAGAGAAACGGCGGAACCCAAGCTTATCTTGATAAGCCGATTGATCGCATAGATGTCACAAGCAAGAGCTGGCTAGAAAATGTACATGGTGCAAAGATTCTTCAGGATCTATTTGCAGAGTTTTCACAAAACAGAGAGGAGTACAGGAAAACTCTACACTCAGTACAATTGACCGAATGGCTTATCCAGCACAACCCAAGCTCCCTTGATGAGTTAAAAACTCTTCTCGCCTCCATCCTCATATCGTGAGGTATGATAATAGACCGGCGTAGAAAATTAGGCTGATCTTGAGTCGTACATCAATCCTCATTACACCTGCGGGTCGTCACTTCAGCTAAACTATCGATTTACGTGAGCTGATGCCCGTAGAGAACGCCCTTCCAACCTCTATTTCACGTGGTTACTACTATTTTGCTATCATCAGACACAATCCGCCACACAAGAGAAACTCCATGGCACGAGTGCTTGTTCGACAGTTATCTGACCAGGTCGTCAACCGGCTGAAAAAGCGCGCGAAGGAACATGGCCGGTCGCTGGAAGCGGAGGTCAAGACGATTCTGGAAGAAGCGGTGCCGGACTATGAGCACGCCCGGAAACGAATTGATACGCTGAGAGATAAACTCAAGCGATCCAGCAAAACGTTCAGCGACAGCGCCGACCTGATCCGAGAGGACCGCGATCGGTGAGACGCCATGTCGTCGATGCCAGCATGGCCATCAAGTGGTTTATCTCATGATATTAGTTCAGAGCCGGAATGGGGCCCCTTCCCTGCGTCTCTAATACTGCATAGCCATGCATCGAGCTCCAGCGCGATTGTCAGCCAACGAAACGACCCTTCCATGGAGGTGTCATCTCGATGAAAAAGATCTTTGTCTCCCAGCATTTATTCGAGGTTGAAATGCGCAAGGAGCGGCTTGACCAGGCCGGCATCTCCTGCATGATCAAGAACCAGCGTTCTTCAGGCCTAGCCGGAGAGATTCCCTTTATGGAGATTTTCCCTGAACTGTGGGTCATCCAAGACGAAGACGCCTATCGGGCACGACAAGTACTCGACGAAGAGCTGATTACGCAGCCCTCAAACTCAGGCGCTTGGATATGCACCGGCTGTGGCGAACAGCACGAGCGTCAATTTTCTGAATGTTGGAGGTGTGGAGGAACCAGCGCATCCCCGTGATGCAGCACACTTGCATGCTCAGTCTTCACTACTTTTTCCCGCACACAAATTTCCACACTGACTGCGCGAGTGTGCCTCGGGAGATGGGCACCCAGCTTGACTCACCCGATTTCTTGTAGATCGAGTGACCGGTCCCCATATTTCCAGCAAATCGCTCAATCGCCACAAGACGAAACCGTTCTTTAGAACAATCGTGCTCCTCCTGGTTACGAGTGGATAAGAACGTGCTCAGCCCTCTGGTGTTGGCGGCCTTGAGATCATCTAAAACCAGGGCCCTCACGATCTCCCCGTTCCGGCTGATGCTCTCCGAATCGACGTAGATTGCATCCTTCTCGTTACGATCGACCAACAGCCACTCCGCACACACAGCTGCTACACACCACAACTGAAGAGCCACCAATGCGAGAAGAATTCCAGGAGATGTCCGAAAAGAACTACGAGCGGACGGCATACACAATCTCACCCTACACATATTGGAACAACACCACGAAGAAACGTGGCGCCAACGGAAGCGGCACCCACTGACAGACATGCCGTGTGGAGAACACGGGAATTCGTCGTCACTCAGATGGTGGCTTCATGCCGAGCTCTTCGACTCGTTTCAAGCAGTCGTTGAATCCCTGCCGACGTTGGACAAATGACCAAAACAGCTTGTACCGATTCAGCATGTCCAACTGTTGCACATGTTCATCGCATGTCTTCTGTTTCCAGGGCTCTACGTTGTCCGGCGGTGCGGTGACGACCCATGCGCCCCCAACCAAGGCCGAGACGAGCAGGACCGCACTACCGACGACTATCACTCCTGTCTTGACGCTCATGAATCCCTCATTCAGTACGTTGAACATCGAAGAGCCGGCCACCCCCTTTAAGGGCGAACCCTGCCCGTTGCATTACTCTGGTGCCGGAGACCGGGATCGAACCGGTACGGGCCTTTTGAGCCCGAGGGATTTTAAGTCCCTTGCGTCTGCCTATTCCGCCACTCCGGCGAAGGGCGGATTTTAACATAGCCATAAGGCGGCCCACAGCCACTTTCTCGTTGCCTTTTCATACCAGGTCCTGACCGACTCCGTTGACCAAGAACCCCGAAACCAATATGGGCCTTCGACAAACCATCCCGAGGCTAGGGTAGAATGTGGCGGATGAGCAACGCGACACTCTTTGAACGAAGTGTTTGGGTAGAGGTGGTCCGTTGAGCACGACGATCTCCCTCGTATTGGCCGGCCTGTTCGTGTTCACCCTGGCACTGCCACAGACAGCAGCCAGCCAGCCAGGAAGCCGTACTCGACATTCTGCCGCTTCGCCCCTTTAACTTTGATATTTCTTTCAACCAGCGCACCTTTGCGCCTCAAGCCAGAGTCATCGCGGCGCAGGTCGGGGTCACTGCCCTTCGGTATGGGGCACTTGAAATGCGAACCGTCTATCAATATTACAGCCACCATACCCCGACGTTTGTGACGGACCAACATTCGCTGTTCCTGAACCCCCGATGGAATAATTTCATCGATGTCCTGGACTTCCCTCGGACCAGGCCGATCAACCGCATCATCCGACATGTGCTGTTCGGACCGCTTGAGGAGCGAGCAGTCCCCTACGTCGGCACCCTGATTGGCGGCACTCTCCCCGGACGGAGCGACGCCTCGCCCGGCTATCTCTACGGAGGGCAGGTAGGCGTGCGATTCCCGGTCGCTCGTGGATTCTCAGTGGATATGGGACTTCAGTACACGCGGTTTGAAATCGATTTTAAAGGTACGTCTGATCTCTCCCAGCAATGGTTGTTCACAATCGGAGTGCGCCTGTAATTCGGATACTCGCTATGCAATCGAGTAACCCCATCGCACGAATGATCGGATGGTTAGACGACAAGACGCGCGGCCATTGGCGGCACCGGATTGTCATGGGAGCGGCCCTTCTGCTTCTGCAAGGCTGTGGCCTGCTCTACGATACTGTCACCATGGTCCATCCATTGACCCAAGACGAATTGTCTGCAATCTGTGCGCGTGGACGATTGCGTGTGGGCATATCGGTTGAGCCGTTTCGCCCGTTCATTTTCCCTGCCATGTATACAGATGAAGGGATTCGAGTCACAGGACTAGATATCGAGCTGATCCAAGAGGTTACGAACGCCCTCACGGTTCACTGCGGTAAGCAGACGCCTATCGTTCCCACCCTCCATGTCACTCGGTTTCCGGATCTCTTCATCAAGATGAACGAAGGGCAACTCGATCTTTTCGTCTCATCCGTGAGCGGAACCGTTCCCGGAACCAAGCCGGCCGGATTGTGGTTTTCAGCTCCTTACCTACGCGACGACGGGCTTGCCGCCATCATCCACAGCCCCAAGATTGCTGAGCGCATCCGGACACAATTCGCACAGCACTCCAGGAAATGGGACACACTCGCAGCCGTCCAGCAGGCCTTTGCCGGCTTGACGATCGCGGTGCAGAAAGGTCGCTCAGCTCATCTCTATGCCCAGGCAAATCTCTCACAGATCCGCCTGGTCGTCTGCGACTCGCTTCCCGCCGCCATTGAAACAAGAGACCCAACCATCGATGTCATTTTCTCCAAACATTCCATCATCGAATACGTCAGCAAGCGGGTCTGGCAGGAGTGGTCCCCGTTGACCAAGCCCGACGGCTCCCCCTTGCTCCTCACTCGAGACGACCTCTCGATCGTCACCAGTGAAGAACACAGGCGCTTACAGTGGTTCTTGAATAACCTCTTGTTTCGATTGGAGGAGTCCGGACGATTGGCCCAGATGCGCTATCGTTGGATCGATGAGGAATATGCGCCAACTCGACGGGCGACGACCGAAGGCTTACCTCTTGAAGTCACACAGGTTCCTGACCACTATGACCAGGGACAATGCCGGCTGGCCGAAGGTGTCGAAGCACGATAACGTCACGGAGGCGGTGATCATGATGCCCTCACAGTTGTTCCTCTGTCTGATTATAACCGCTCTACTCCTCAGCGGCCTGACCAGCTTGGCCCATAGCGGTCAGACCGAAACCGAACAGGCAGCGGAACTCTTAGCCACGTTTCTCAATGCGGGGCGTGTCGTCGTCGAGCACAATCAATCGCTGATCAACGATCCGCGCAAAGGCGATAAGGGATTCACGCCTGAGGTGTTCGAGCGGTCAGTCCTGGAGGAATTCTCGCGTCAGACTCACATACACCTATGGGCTTCTCCCTCCTCGTTGCCGTCCTCTACTCAGGCTTTGTTAGCGCTGCTCCTGCGCAGCAGTAAGGAAGTCGTCGCGGATGCCCAGTTCGTCATCAACCAGCGTGGGATCGGATACAAGAACTTTATTCCGGCCACATTCGGCAGCCAGGCAGCACGGAAATTCTCAGCACGATCGAAGGTCATGATCAAACAGACCACCCTCGACCCAAGAAACTTACACAATGCCCCGGATGCCTATGAGCGGAAGGTCCTCTTACGACTTGCGACGCAGCCGACGGCAGGCCCGCCCGTCAGCGAGTGGCTGGACGGCGGGACCAGCCTTCGGGTCATGACTCCACTGTACTATTCGGAGGATTGCCTGACCTGCCACGGAAGTCCGAAAGGGATTCTGGATATTTCCGGCTATCCACGAGAAGGGGCTCAGGCAGGAGCACTGGCGGGAGCGATCAGCATTCACATTCCCCTGGACCATCGGTAGCAGGCACCCGGCACCGCCGGAGGGAGGCGCTAGGCCGAGCTACTACCGATGGTCGTCGAGGCAATCAGTTCATCATTGCGACGAGTTGTGGCCGCCCTTCTTCACAACTTTTCTCTTTTTCAGGCTTACGGTTCAGCACTTCTTCCATTCCTGACTTGACGGCCCGCCCCCAGCGATTAGTCTGGGCTTGTGCCTTTCGAGCATAGCGGCTGATCGTTCGACGGGTCTCGACTCCGGTCTGTGGAGCAAAGAGGAGCCCGAGCCCTGCCCCAATGACCGCCCCACCAGCGATGAATGCAGCTACCTTGGCGACTTGCTTCTGCTGCTCCGACATGGTGAACCTCCTCATAATGGTGAATAAGCCGGAAGATCGCTTCGCACCCCGTTCTCTTGGAATAACTATCAGCATGCTCCGTGCCAGGGTCTGGCTCGACGTGAAGAAGCAGATTCCCGTGCAAAATCGCGGAGAGCGTTTTTTGTCATGAGGAATGACTAATTTTTGGTCTCCTTTTCTCAACAAATCTTGGTACAGCCGTCTCAGAAATCCAACAGCTGTCTCGTATGGGTCCCTTCCTAACAGCCATGGGGGCCGATTTGCCGACGATGAACCGTTAGAGAATTCTCATCGTCGATGCACTTGCATTGATACGTGCGCCTCCGTATTATCCACGGGCAAGTCTTGCCTAGCTCCCTCAGAGTCTGGCGCGTGACTTCCGGTTCGTCTTCCTTTATAGAGAACGGCATGCTCTTGCACCGCACGGTCTTGGAAAAATCTTGATGGCCCCCCCAGCCGCGCTCCCTTACCCCAATCTAGATCCGGTTATTGTCGCCCTCGGCCCCATTCAGCTTCGCTGGTATGGGCTGATGTACCTGATTGGGCTCACCGCCGCATACTTTCTCATCCGACGTAGTGTGACCAGGAAGGAGTTGCCAATCCGGCAGGACCAGGTCTATGACATGGTGGTCTACGCCGCCTTCGGCGTGTTTCTTGGGGGACGAATCGGCTATACGCTCTTCTATAACTTTTCGTACTACAGCCAAAACCCTCTGAAACTTCTCGCAGTGTGGGAAGGAGGAATGTCCTTTCACGGCGGGCTCCTGGGGACGATCCTCGCTCTGATCTGGTTCAGCCGAAAGCAGGGGATTCCCGTCTACACCGTCGCAGACCTCGCAGCCTCGGTCACGCCGATCGGTTTGGGGTGCGGACGAATTGGGAATTTTATCAATGGTGAGCTGTTCGGCCGGGCGACCGATGTCGACTGGTGCATGGTCTTTCCCGGGGGAGGACCAGCCTGCCGCCATCCCTCCCAATTGTACGAGGCAACGCTGGAAGGGCTGACGCTGTTCACGGTGTTGTGGTTGATTGATCGGCGACCGACCCCGCCTGGGACGATCTTCTGGACCTTCATCACCGGGTACGGTATCAGCCGGCTCATCGTCGAATTGTTCCGTGAACCGGATCAGCACTTGGGCTTTATTTTTGGTCCGATTACCATGGGCCAGATCCTCTCGGTACCTATGGTGCTGGTCGGAGTCCTCATGCTGATCTTGGGCTACCAGCGAGCTAGACAAAAACCTGCATACTCTTAACAGTGCTGTGTACTGAGTACAAAGTGCTGAGTAAAGAAACTCAGCACACAGCACTCACGTCTCAGCACTGAATTCAGTACGGCATCTCGTCATCGTCCAGGCCCACATGGTGGCCAAGTTCATGGACAACGGTGTCGTATACTTCCTGTACCACTTCCTCTGGACTCTCACAGAGCCTGAGAATCGGCCCGCGGTAGATAGAAATCTGAGGTGGCGGATCCCCTCCCGGCCTAAAAAATGAATCAGCCGCCAGTGACTGGCCTTGATAAAGACCAAGCAAATCATCCTCGCTCTCGAGCTCCAGATCTTCGAGAACTTCCTTCGATGGCTCCTCCTCGACCACGACCGCGATCGATTCCATCAACCTGGCATAGAGAAGCGGCAGGTCAGCAATGGCCTGTTGAACCAGCTCGGCAAAGGCTTCGGAAGAAATATGGTCATGCCTGGCCATATTCACATTCTCACAATCGACGACTTACAACTCGACAGCGGTCGCACAACGCAGGAACAAACAATGAAAGCGTGGCTCCAGTCTCAAACGTTGTCGCACCGCCGCCTTATAGACTACTCCCTGGGTTCGGTACTGCTCAGCTCGAACGACTGCCTGATCAGATGACACGACATCCGTCTTATAGTCCGCGATCCAGAGCTCTCCGTCGAATCGATAGAGCAGATCCATGACCCCTTCCATGACCTGCCGTTCACCCCAGGGCATAGTGAACGGCACTTCACGACCTACAATCTGGGATGACCGAAGCCTGTCATAGAGAGGCGATCCACCAAATGCCATGAACAATCCATGAAGCGAGTCTGTCACGGCCGACAGCAGGGCCTGTTCCTCCGGTTGGAGCACCGTTCGGAGGACTGGACCGATCTGCTCAATCAATCCACTCGGCGGTGACGAAAAATTCCATCGCTCCAAGACCCGATGCGCGGCAATCCCTGTCAGTCGTCCTACGTCACGGGATTGACCGTTTTGAGTGAGAAGAGGCTTGGGTGGTGCTTCTTGTCGAATCAATGCGGTCGGTGTCAGATGCCATTCAATCTCCCCAATAACACTCCATCGCTGTTTCCGCTGCTCCCACAGTCTGGCCATTAACGGCACATCGATTGAGACAGCCGGATTCTCTGGTGCATGTACCCGGTGCTGCCAGGTTCGCTCCGGCGCATGTGCGACGCGATGGGGAAGGATACTCGCTCCGATCGAGAGTTGCTGTGTGGCCATCTCGCCAACCTGCCCTTCGCCAATTTGTTGCAGCCATTGGAAAGTGGTTTCTCCGACCGATCGAGCCACCTTCCCTCCGGACAACACTAACAGCTCCTTGGCCCTCGTCATCCCGACGTAGAACACTCGCCGTCGTTCGGCCTCTTCCCGTACAGCAAACTTTGCCTGAGCCAGCACCGCCCCGATCGTGCGTTTTGACCCGAGAGACAATCCATAGATACCGCTCGACCAATCGTGCGCCACATGGGGCACTGTGCGGTCCCGTCCTGTTCCCTGATGCATTCCCGGCAAGACCACGATCGGAAACTCTAATCCCTTGGCTTTGTGGATCGTCAGAATTTGCACGGCATCGGAAGATGCTTCAGCCAACGGACTTTCTGCCTCTTCCGGTTGTTCGTCCAATCGCGTCACCATCAACTCGATGAAGGCACTCAACGTCATCGTGGCCCGTTCGGACAGTGAGGCGGCTGTTTGTTTCACTTTCAACAAATTGGCGACGGCTTGTTCACCATGCAGGGAGGCAGCGGCGGCCTCTAAAAGCGGGAGCCGATTAAAGATCAATTGGATCGCGTCAGCCAGTGGGGCTGAATGAACAGCCTGATGAAGCCAGGTCAATTGTTCATAGAGACGGCGAATCGCCGCAGCCCTCGGGTGGTCGAATGAGTCGAGACTTGTCCAGAGCCTATACTCCAATTGGGAGGCTTCATGGAATTCAAACACTTCGCGATCCGTCAACCCGCCCAGCGGAGAACGCAGCAGTCCCGTCAGAGCAATGTGATCGTGCGGATGGTCTAGCACTCGAAGCACATTCACCAAGTCGATCACTTCCTGGCGACGATAAAAATGCTTCTCCCCTTCAATGACATAGGGAATGTTGTGCCGGCGCAAGGCGTCAAGGTAGGCATCGGCCTGGGTGAGCTTTCGAAAAAGCAATGCGACCTGGCCTGCCGCAGTATGAGGGCGTGAGAGGATCTCATCTCTCAACCATCGTGCCAACACTTCCCCTTCAGCTCGCACGGCGAGGTCCGCATCAAAGGGTTCATGCGCATCAGCTGGAGTCGTCACCAAGAGCTGGACTCCCCCCTCCATGGTTGAAGAACGACGTTGTGGGCGTACCTCAAGCCGAACATTGGCCGGCTGCACGAGAGGGTGGTGGACAAAGAGTCGGTCAAAGATGTCGTTGATCGGGCTGAGCACGGCTGCGGCGCTGCGAAAATTGGTCGTTAACGTTTGGATGACACCACCCCCTTGGGTGATCTTGTCCACCACGCGATCGAAGGCCTCAATGTCCGCTCGACGAAACGCATAGATCGATTGTTTGGGGTCGCCGACAATAAAGAGCTTCCCGGGATCTAGCCTCATGTCCTGCCATGCGGTCTCATGCCGGCCGAGCTCCTCTGACACCGCAAGAATGATTTCATACTGAATCGGATCGGTATCCTGAAATTCATCGACCAACACCGCCCGATACTCTCGCTTGATTCCTTCCCTGACTCTGGGATGCGCGTGGAGGAGACCTCTTGCCCTCGCCAGCAGACCGTCAAACGACAACCACCCTTTGTCCACGAATGATGAGCGGATCGACTCAACCAGTGGACCGATGAGCTTCAGCAGATCACCAAACAGACTGTGATCGACGTCCAAGAGAGCCTGGCTGGTTTCAATGAGTCGTTTGGCCTCTTGGAACTCCGCTTCATCCCAATCCTTGACCTTACTCCCGATGTCCTTGCTGAGCCAATCGCGAGTGGAGACATCCAACCGTTGGAGGGCGCTGGGGCCTTCGTTCGCCACCTGAGTCAATAACGACAGACACGCCCCAAGCATCTCCTCAATCTTTCTCCGTTTGGGACGATCGTAGGACTTCAGCAACGCGCGAGCCTTGTCTGCGCGTTCACCAACCCACCGGATCACACTCGGATTCACTGAGTCCTGGGCCAACTGTGACTGTATCGCCTCTAGATCTACAAGCTCGCTAGAGAGTGCATACGCAAGGGCTCGGATCTCTTCGAGAGTCGTCACACCCAACAGGCGACGCCACTGCTCATGATTCCTCCCTTGTCGACTCAACTCCTGATCGATCCACACATCCCACGCTTGCGTGAAATACTCTTCGAATTGCAAACCGTCGTCTTCTTGAAAATCAGGATCGACACCACTCTCCAGTGGATGCAGTCGCAGCAGGTGCGCGGCAAAACTATGCAACGTTCCAATTTGTGATTTCTCGATATCGACCAGCGCAGCATGGGCTCGAACCGCAATCTCATCCCTGGTGATCCCGTAGCGTTCTTGCAGGTCCTGAGCCGAGACGGCTCCACCATCTGGTAGCCGTACCCCATCGGTTCCGAGATCGGCCAGCCACGTCAACCGCTCACGCAAGCGCACCTTCATTTCCATCGCCGCTTTGTTTGTGAACGTCAGTGCGACAACCTGCGTGATAGGCACTGGGCGTGGCTCTTTCATCACCAGATGCACAAGACGGTTGACCAAGAGGGTCGTCTTGCCGGTTCCCGCCCCTGCAATCACCACGACATTCCGATCAAATGTGGTTTCGGCGGCTTCGCGGGCGGCACGATCAGAAATCTCGTGGTGGTTACTCATCCTGCACCTTGATCGCCCGCAAGGATCGAAGATCTTTGGACTCCGGCGCACGATACGACCGCCACCAGGTCAACTGATGCTCACGCCGACAGGCCACCCGGTACTCACACGTCTCACAGTAGGTGCCGGGCAGGATAAAGAACTGACCAGCCTTGAGGCCGGTCACCAGCCTCTCGACCGTATCTTGAATCAACGCGCCAACATTTCCAGACTGATCCCGTTTGGCAAACATCGAACGATTGATTCGCTTCGGCCAATTGGGAGCCACAAAAAGCAATTGGACTTCCTCGGTCGCTCCCAACTCGGCAAGATCGAGACAGGCATAGAACGGCGGTTGCAGCCGAACACCTCGAACCGCCGACTGGCGGAGATTCCGGTCCTCCGTCTTCATGGCGCTACCGGTCTTATATTTGTAGTCGATGATTCGCAGGACGCCACTGTCTCGATGTCGGTCGAGCCGGTCCAGACGGCCTTGGATCTTCAGCTCTACTGACTCCTGCTCAACCACAAGCGACAGGGTGCCGCTCGCCTCCAGTTCAAAGGCTATCGGCTGATAGGGCAGCTCCGCAAAGGATGATTGATCGAAAGAAATCGTCGCAAGCACTAAGGCCACGGCCTGTTCCTTCGCCAATTCCCATAGGAGAAAATGTCCGGGTGGATGCTCCCTCTCGCACTCCGCAGCCGCCTTGACCACAGCCTCCTCAGCGATTCGACGGACGGTGTCGCCCGGCAATGCGGTGGCAGGCCATCCCTTTCCAACAAGCGATTCATACGTGTGGCGCAGCCCCGAGTGGAGGAGGATACCGATCACCAGGGCATCCGGTTCTTTCCCCATCGCCAAACGAACCGGCTCCAGCCGTAGCACATCCGTCCCAAAATACTGGAACGGACAGCGGGCATACCGTTCAAGCGGGGTCGGAGCCACCCCTCGTTGCATCACCCGTGACCAATGGGATGGAAGCGGCCCCGTCTGCCCATCAAACAGTGTGAGCGCCGGCACCTCCTGTTCGATCATCGTCACTGCCGTCACCGTATGCCGGAACAACTCGGTATCGTGTCCCATCGCCTGCAAGAACGAAGCAGGATCATGCCCTTGTAATACCATCCATCTCGCGAATTCCCTGGGCGGAAGATACTGGCGTATCGCAGGCCGGTGGGCCACTCGATCCGTCAGGCGTCGAGGAACCGTCTCCACCGGACACTCAAGCTGACCGAGCCGACGAGCCCCCTGCTCGACGTAGGGCGAGACGACGGACACACGCCCATTTTCGTCAGCCCGCTGATACGACAGAGACAGCCGCCGGGTTGCAGCCTGACAGAGCAGGGTGAACAGCAATGTCTCCTCGTCATAGCCGGCTAACTTTTCATCGATTTTAAACCCCAGCGTGCTATCCAGCACCTCACGATGACGATCGCGCAGAAAGGGATCCTCGCGAATATACCGTGGAAAGTGCTTCTCATTCAGTCCGATGAGAAACAGTGCTTTGAAGGGAGTCCCGCGGGCAGCCATCGCATCGAGTACAGTGACCCCTTGATTGGAGAGGGAACTCACCGGCACAGACGCACGCTCCAACGCATGCTGCAGCAGTTCAACAAATTCTGCCCAAGACAGTACCTCTCCAAGAATATCGAGCGATCGCAATCCGTCCCAGGTTTGTTCGATAACCTGCCAAATCGAATACGATCGCGTATCATCAGAGCGGTCCGTCTCTGAGCCTTCAGCCTCCTGATGAAACAGGTGGCGTGAGGCCAGCTGCTCAAGCGCATCCACATGTTCTCGAATCGTCGCCTGCGCAGACACCGTTTCACAGGATTGGAACAATTCTTCTACGACCTGCCAGCACAGAGCCGCCACTTCCGGTACCACCTCCAGTGATCCTCCCTGGACCTCCTCATCACTTTCATCTTGCAGCGTCAGCACGGCCTGACTTACCCGTTTCACCCGCTCCCATTCATCACGGCCATGGGTGATACGGAGCGCAGAGACCATGGCCTTCCATTGTTCAGGCCGATAGTGGGGACTCCCGGCTAGTGGCTTGAACGATCGATAGAGCGGCGAAGCAATGAGGTCGAGAACCGTCGTGCCATAGAAATCATTGATGGGGAGGGACGCCAGCTGCAAGAGAAGCTTGCAGAGCGGCTCATGGATCAGCGGAGTGCCTCCATTCGTCACAAACGGAATACAATGTCGATCGAATACGCTTCTCAACAACCCGCTGTAGGGATCCAACGTCCTGGCCACGACGCCGATTTCATCAAATCGATACCCGTTCGTTTCGACGAGATCGAGGATCTGACGACAGGTGGAACTCAATTCTTCTTCCGCCCCGATAACGCTGGAAATCGATAACGTCACAGGATTGCCACCAACAGCCACATCTGGTCTCGGCAACGTCACATAAGCGTTCGGACCTGCGCCGAGAGGGTTGACATGCCGATCGAGGAAGCGTTGCGCAAACGTGTAGGAGATGTCTTGCTCCAGTGGGAAGAAGAGTGTGGTCTGCACCGTTGCACGCACGGCTTCAAGCAGCGAGAGTTGCACCTGCGTGAGATCGTAAAATCCGTAATAGAACAGATGCGTGAGTGACGCTAGGAAGGGCGACGATGGAACGAACGGAATCAAGGACTCAGCAAAGTCATCATCCGTCCCTACTCCAAATGTCGTGCCCACCTCTTCCACAGCCGCATACAAGGAGAAGAGGGCTTGAAGCTGATCGCGTTCATCTTGGCCGAAATACCCTTCTGTGACACCTTGGATTGCGGCAGCTGGATCAACCCCGGCGTCCTTCAGGTCACGAATGCTCGACCAGAGAGCGGCCCAGGTCCCTGAGGCGTGTCCGATCCGTTGAAGTGGCGCTAACCCAGAGGGACGATGCCTTGTGAGATAGCGAACGAGCTGCTCGAAGAACAGATCGTCGACAACACGAATGCTCGTCGCTCGATCCTGACCGCGAATCTCATCTGCCAGGCGAAGGGCGAGCTGATGAAAGGTAAAAAGATGGACATTGAGGAGCGCGCAGTTCCGCTCAGCAACAAGAAGCCGTTTGATACGATCGAGCAACGTGCTTGAGGGGACAAGTATCGCAACCGGAGCGAATGAGTCGTCAGTCTGTGCCTGATGAAGCTGTTCGACGAGCGCGGACTCAAGAGATGGGTGAAACCGACCGGTGACAACGCGGAGCATCTAACTCGGGTTGCGTGAAGCGTGAGACGTGAAGCGTACAGACATCGACACCTTCTTTCCTTCAAGCCAACGTTTCACGAACGACGCGATTAGCCGGTCTCCGGTCCCAAGAGCTCTCCGTTGCAGTCGACGCAGGCCCAATCTCCATCAATAAACCCCATCGGGTCCCCGCAGATTGGACAGTCTGGAGGAGGTCCCTTATCAATTCGGGGAAGGTCTGGCAGCTCAAAATCCTCTTCTTCCATGGTACCTTTACCCTTCTTCCCGTTGTTTGATTTTTAACTGAATAGCCTTCTCCGCACTCTCCCGGCTCGGCACACCAACGAATGTCAGCCGCCCATCAATAATCGTCGCGGGCACCGCACGGACGGAATGACGATCAGCCAACTCCTGCCCGTCTTTCGTGGTGATATCCACTTCCCGGTAGGAAAAACTGTACTTCACCTTCAATTGCTTCCACAGGCTCTTCGCTGATGGGCAGGCTCCACAACTAGGCGACACAAGTAATGTAATGTTTGGCATGATCTTTCGGGACCGGCGTTAATCGATTCTGATGTGTGGATCTTAGCACCCGCTCAAAAGTCTGTGCAAGGACGGTCCAATGTCCCCTTCTGGAAATCCGCTCGTGGTGGGCCATTCGAATTGACTCACAACAAGCTACCTGAAGTACCCGCTTGAGGCGTGGGATTCTCTTTCAGGTAGTCGCAACCGCTTCTGACCGCTGGAAAGCTTAATGAAATCGGCGTATGGTATTGAGAGATGTTTCAACACTTCTTCCATATCCTCCTCGGGCTTACTGTCATACTTGGACTTTTCATTTCGCCGGCAACGGCTGAACCAGGCCAAGATGCGTCGTCTCGGCTGCGCGTACTCACATACAATCTGCTGCACGATGGAGGATGGTCGGGATTCTTCGAGAGCGGCACGCATCTCGAAGAGCGGTTGGAGATGACAATCCAAGAATTGCGGCGGTTGCAGCCAGACATCATCGCACTTCAAGAAGCCTCAGAGAGCCGAAAGCATGGCAATGTGCCGCAACGGATCGCCGAGGCTCTGGGATATCAGATGGTGTTTGCGCCCGCCACAGAGCGGATCTTCGGACTCAGCCTCGTCGACAAGCTCATCACCGCAACCATCGGCTTCAAGGAAGGATCGGCTATTTTGAGTCGATATCCGATCGCCACCTCGGAGGTCTACGACCTGCCCCGCTGCCAACGTCGACTGGATCCCCGCATCCTCTTGCGGGCTGAGATCACCGCACCGGATGGACCAGTACAGATCTTTTCCGCCCATACCGCAAAGGGAGATGACTGCCAGCTTCAACGAGTCGGCGAGTTGTTCCGTGAACATCAAGGAACGGGGCGCGCCATCCTCATGGGCGATTTGAATACGGGGGAACAATCCCCGGTCCTACTTGGTTGGCAAAAGGACCCAGGCCTCATCGACGTCTTCCGGGCCACAAATCCAGGTGTCTCTGGCGGAACCGTCTGGCAGAACATCTATGTCGATTGGCCCACCACCGACCGCCGCGTGGATTTCATTTTCGTCCTGGACGAAGGCACTGGGAGCAGTCCCGTCGTACACTCAAGCACGTTGGCATTTGACCAACCCAGCCGCCTCCCGAATGGTGATGCCATCTGGCCCTCCGACCACCGCGGCGTGGTTGCCGAGATTGAGTTCCTCCCTCTCAACCGACCTCGGATCAGTCGACTACCCAACTCAAGCACTCGATAGAAAGACGGGGCAAGCAAGATGGGGCCTCATTGACACGTGCAGGGAAGTCCCCGACAATGCCACCTGCTAGTGTAATGATTCATGCTGTTCTTGTCTTATCAAGGCCTCGCCGTGCCCGGT
>CABVSA010000025.1 GCA_902500805.1 uncultured Nitrospira sp.
CGTGTCGCTTCAAAGCCGTCCATCTCCGGCATTTGACAGTCCATGAAGATGACATCGTAACGGATCCGGGACAGCGCCTCGACCACTTCCCGCCCGTTGGCCACCACGTCAATGCGATACCCTAATCGTTGGAAGAGACGGACCGCCACTTTCTGATTGACGACATTATCCTCAGCCAGCAGGATGCGCAGGTCCACATTGGCCTTTGTCTCGGCAAGGGTATGACGAGTAATGAGGGGAACCGAGTGATTCACCACAGCCGTACCGGCGGTCGCAGAGTACTGCGTCATGACGGCAACGAGACAATCGTGTAACTGCCGCTCACGAATTGGTTTCGTCAGGTACGCGGAGATTCCTGCGGCCTTGGCGGTTTTCGCATCTCCCCGTCGACCGAATGAGGTCAGCAGCACCAGCTGAATCCCCGCCCCTCCCCTTCGTGCTCGTACGGTGCGCGCCAATTCCAGTCCATCTGTCGGCCCCATATCCACGTCCAACAGCACAAGGTCAAATGCCGGTTGCCTTTGTGTCTGACTCAGGGCCATGAGCGCTTCGGGTCCACTTGTGACGAGCGTCGGCTGCATCCCCCATTTCTTCGTCATCAACTCCAGGATCTTTCGGTTGATGGCCTTGCTGTCCACGATAAGGATGTGGAGTCCGGTCAACAAGACGGAATTCCTCTCGACCACCTGAGAACCGCCGACCTGCTTGTGCAACTTCACGGTAAACCAGAAGCAGCTCCCGACCCCCACGTGACTCGTGACTCCGATCGCTCCTCCCATCAATTCGACCAGACGTTTGCAAATCGCAAGACCGAGACCGGTTCCACCGTACCTCCTCGTCGTGGATCCATCGGCCTGGCTGAACGACTGGAACAGTCTGTCACGAGTCTCTTCGGAAATACCGATCCCCGTATCCGTGACCGCCACACGAATCGTGGTCTCCTCCGTCGATTCCGCTTCAACGGTCACCTCCACCACCACGTCTCCCTGGTCGGTAAACTTGATGGCGTTCGCAGCCAAGTTCATGACGATCTGTCGGAGACGCCCTGGGTCACCCAGCAAGTGTCTCGGCACATCGGCATGGAACAGACAGGCCAGATTCAGTCCTTTTGAGGACGCTCGCTCCGCCACGAGATCCAGCGATTCGTCGATGGCGAGCCGAAGGTCGAACGCAATCGTCTCCAAATCCAGTTTCCCTGCCTCAATCTTTGAGAAGTCGAGGACGTCGTTGATGATCGTCAACAGATGGTCCCCACAGGTCCGAACGGTTTCAGCATATTCACGTTGCTCCTCCGTGAGGTGGGTGTCCAACAGAAGTCCGGTCATCCCGATCACCCCATTCATCGGCGTCCGGATTTCGTGACTCATGCTGGCAAGAAACAGTGACTTGGCCTCAGTGGCAGCTTTGGCTTCCCGCAGCGCTCCATCCAATTGGTGGTTGATCTGTTCCAATTGCTGCGCATAGTTTTTCAACGCCTGTTCCGCTTCTTTTCGTCCGGTGATATCCCGAATGAACGCGCTGAAAATGGTGATGCCCTCGATCGTCAACGGAGTCATGGCGATTTCCATTGGGAATTCCCGACCGTCTCGCCGAATCCCGATCATTTCGACCAGGCGCTGAGCAGCGGCGACATCCTGAGGCTGGAGCAGGCGCTGAACATACTCGCGATAGCCACGGCGGTGGGACAGCGGACAAATCGTGTCGGCTGCGTCTCCTCCGATGGCCTCGAGCGCGGACCACCCAAAGGTTTGTTCCGCCTGGGCGTTCCACTCCGTAATACAGCCGCTGTCATCCATGGTCATCACCGCATCAAGGGCCGTGTCGATGATCAAACTGGTACGGGCCTCGTTCTGATGCAACGCCGCTTCCACTTCGGCCCGTTCGACGAAGAGGCCGATCTGACTTCCGGTCGTGCCCAACGCGCGTAACAGATCCCGGTCTTCCGCCTGAGCCTCTCGGCTGAGGAATTCCATCACACCATAGACGTTGGCTCTGAGCCAAATCGGAAAGGCACAGGCTCCACGCAGCACCCCGGGGGCTTCGAGAGACTCACGCGTAAAGAGCGGCGCTCCTGCGATATCCTCAATCCACAACGGCTCACCACGCGCCCAGCAACACCCCGGCAGGTCGGAGTCAGGACCGTGGTCCTGTTGCCGGCTGTTGCGTAAAAACTCCTGGATCATCGTCGAATCAACGGACCACCCATGCGCGCACCTGAGGGATCGCCGATCGTCCTGCACCCTCCAGAATAACCCGACCTGCCAATCCAGACTCACGACGATCGCCTGCAAGAGATCCGGGATGGCTTGCTCAACGGTGGAGGACGCCGCCAGCACCTTCGCCACCGCATGTTGAAGCGCTTGACGACGATCGGCACGCTTTTGCTCTGTCACATCTTGGAGCACACTGAGGATCGATCCGACTGACCCATTTTCAGCCGGAAGAGGAACGGTGGTCATCTCGACCCACCGAATCTGACGGGACAATCCAACCAGTCTGCACCGTCCACGGGTCTCACGTCCCTCCCGGGCAGCCTTGTGCAGGTCGTCGAGCTGCTGATGATCACCCGTGTGGACAAAGTCTCGGAGATCTCGACCCATGATTTCTTCTGAAAATCCGGCGTCGAAGAGAAAACAGCCGGCTGGGTTAATCTGGAGCACCCGATGATCGAGTCCCGACACCAGAATCCCCTGCGGCTCAGCCTCCAGGATACTCCTCAGTCTTTGTTCATTTTCTTGGAGTCGAACCTGCTCGCGTTCTGCCTGAAGCCGACGAGTCCGGTCCCGTCGCAACGCCTGTGCAAGGAAGACTATCAGGGGAACGACCAGCAGGAGATTGACCAGGCTGATAGTCCAGAACAGGCTTATGTCACCACCATCACTCATCGACTAGACTCCGGACACACCCATCCCTACGGTCAGACTGGCGCCAGCCTCTACACTCCGTTATGTGCCGTATCGGTTCGTTCTGTGAGAACTTGAGCCAATGATCACCGTTCGATCGAGCTCCCTACGATCCGGGAGTCTCCAGCTCGACACCACCCTCGCACGGTAGGAATCGCTCTTTCACTCGTACCGGCAGCCAGGTATGATGGGGCCATGAACTCGAAGGTCCTGCCGCGAGAGCAACTCCTCCACGTTCTGGCCATGGATCGGACGAATCGGAAGCGCATTGTGTTCACCAACGGGTGTTTCGATCTGATGCATATCGGGCATACTCGATACCTCCAAGCGGCAAGGGCACTGGGCGATGTCCTCGTGGTCGGGGTGAACAGTGATGCATCTGTTCGGCGTTTAGAAAAAGCGCCTGACCGGCCGATCGTTCCAGAGGTGCAGCGGGCCGAAGTGCTGGCGGCGTTGGCCTGTGTCGATTATGTCGGGATCTTCGACGAGCCCGATCCCCTCGAACTCATTACGGCCGTCCAGCCGGACATTCTGGTGAAAGGCGGAGACTGGCCTATCGACCAAATCGTCGGCCGCAAGGTGGTCGAAGCCCGTGGCGGCATCGTCAGGACGATCCCGCTGGTTCCCGGTCAGTCGACCACAGCACTTCTTCAACGTATCCGCTCAACCGCGACGTAATTCGTGTCTGACACCACTTCTCACATGCCCTCCTGGCTTGCCCCGCTCCGATCGGCCCTCGATCACAAGCAGGCGCGTGTGTGCCTGCTTGGGGCACATGGCCCGACTTCGGGTTGCGCCGTCACCCTGCTGGACCGTCTTCGCCGTCATTCCCATGATCGTGCCACCCCATGGGTCATCCTGACCGCAAGTGACGAGTCTGCTGAACGAATCTTCAATGACTTGCACTTCTTCCATACGCTCATGGGTCAGCCCGTCGAAGGCCTTGCGTGGTTCCCGGAATGGGAGACCCTCCCCTATGAAGCGACGGCACCGCATGTGGCGTTGATTGCACACCGGATGACGACGCTGCATCGCCTGCTGGTCAAACCACCCACGATCCTCGTGACCTCCGTTGCCGCAGCCATGCATCGCGTGATCCCACGCTCGCTGTTTGAGGAAGCGGTGATTCGTTTCAAGACGGGCGCAACCTTCGAACGAGAGTCCTTGATCACGAGCCTGCTTCGTATCGGATACCGGCGGGTTTCCGTGGTGGAAATTCCGGGAGAGTTCAGTATTCGTGGGGGAATCGTCGATATCTTCTCGACCGCCTACCCGAACCCGGTCCGTGTGGAATTTCTCGGGGATCAAGTCGAATCGATGCGGCTGTTCGACCCCGCAACTCAAACGTCGATCGAGAAGTTGAGCGAGGGGTGGGTCTTACCCGCACGAGAATTTATCCGGCCTTTACAGGCTCACGATGCGACCGCACCGGTTCCTCCCGATGCAGAATGGCGAAGCCCCGACCTCTATGAGACCATGGACACGTTGTTCGACTATCTTGGCTCGGATCCTTCCCTCGCTCTCGATCAACCGGAGAGCTTGAAGAAGGCCTGTGAAGCTGCCTGGAGCAAAATCGATGACGGGTACCTCCGTCACGTCGATCGTGACATTGCTCATCCCTATCCCTCCCCTGAACGTCTCTTTCTCACGTGGGACGGCATCCAACAACGGATCGCCACCTGCCCGATGATGGCGCTGGAACCGCTGGCAGCCCCTGACTCATCCTGGGAGCCGACCTTTTCATTTTCCACCCAGCCTCCCGGCAGCATCGGTCTTGGGATCAGAGGCACCGCCTTCAGCCAAACACTGGGCCTGCTGGAGAGCCTCCGCAATGAGCATCGGGTTGTCCTGGTTGCCCGAAGCCGGGGGCAAGTCGATCGCTTGCTCGCCCTCCTCCGAGAACATGATCTACCGGCCGAATCCTGGAACCCCTCGACCTGGTCAAGCCAGCGGACCGGCAAATCGCCGTTTTATGTGCTGCACGGCGATCTCTCAGTAGGATTTCTATCCGGAGAGCTCCGGCTGGCCCTCCTGACCGAAGAGGAACTCTTCGCGAAAGGCGCGCGCCATAAGCCTCAACCCAAGAGTCGGACCGCGACGTTCCTGTCCTCGCTGGAAGACCTGAGCGTCGGCGATTTCGTCGTGCATGTGCAACACGGCATCGCAAAGTATCGAGGGCTGAAACGCCTGTCGGTCCAAGACTTCGAGAGTGACTACTTGATCCTGGAGTTTGCAGGTGGCGATACCCTGTATGTTCCGCTCGACCGGTTGAATCAGGTGCAACGATACAGCGGAGCCGAGAGTCATGGACCACGACTCGATCGATTGGGCGGGACCAGTTGGGCCAAAACGACCGCCCGGGTCAAGAAGGACATCGAAGAAATGGCCCAAGAGTTAATCGACCTCTATGCCAACCGGGAGCTGGTGAAGCGGAATGCCTATGGCGTGACCACAACCCTCTACCACGAATTCGAGGCGGCGTTTGAATACGAGGAGACTGCGGACCAACTCAAAGCCATCGCCGACATCAGCCGAGACCTGGAATCAACCAGACCCATGGACCGGCTGGTGTGCGGTGACGTGGGGTATGGAAAGACTGAAGTCGCCATGCGCGCCGCCTTCAAGGCCGTGGAGCACGATCGTCAGGTGGCGGTCCTGGTTCCGACGACACTGTTGGCTCACCAGCATCATGAAAACTTCGCCGAACGCTTCGCCCCCTTTCCCATGCGCGTCGCGCTGCTCTCGCGATTCCAATCGTCGAGAGACACGAAAGCCATTCTCAAGGATGTCGCGGCCGGAACCGTCGACGTCGTCATCGGCACACACCGGCTGCTGCAGAAGGACGTGACGTTTCGCCATCTCGGCCTGGTCATCATCGACGAAGAACAGTGGTTCGGCGTCAAGCACAAGGAGCGGCTTAAGCAACTTCGGACACAAGTCGATGTCTTGACGTTGACCGCCACCCCCATTCCCCGCACCCTTCAAATGGCGATGTCGAGTGTGCGCGATCTCTCAATTATCGACACCCCTCCGGCTGGTCGGTTGGCCATCAAAACGGAGGTGGTTCGGTTCAGCGACAAAGCTGTACGGGACGCCGTCCTGCGCGAACTTGGACGAGGCGGACAGGTCTATTTTGTCCACAACCGTGTCGAAACCATGGAACGGATCGGAGCCTGGCTGCATCAGCTGATTCCTGAAGCCAGAATGGTCATGGCACACGGCCAGATGGACGCCAAACCATTGGAAGCCGTGATGCTGAAATTCGTGAAGCGCGAGGCCGACATTCTAATCGCCTCGGCCATCATTCAGTCAGGACTCGACGTCCCGACCGCGAATACGATCATCGTGAACCGCGCCGATCTCTTTGGACTTGCGCAGCTGTACCAGTTGCGTGGACGGGTCGGGCGAGGAGGCGACCAGGCCTACGCCTATTTCCTCATTCCCGATGAAGGCACACTGACCGGCGATGCCCAGAAACGATTGATCGCCATTCAGCAGTTTACCGAGCTTGGATCAGGCTTCCGTATCGCTGCGGCTGACATGGAGATCCGAGGCGCCGGGAATCTGCTGGGAAAGCAGCAGTCCGGTCATATTGCCGCCATCGGACTGGATCTCTACATGCAAATGGTCGAACAGGCTGTTCAACGGTTGAAAGGGCATGTCATCGAGGAAGAACCGGACCCGACGCTGCAACTGCCCGTTTCAGCCTTCATCCCCGAGCCTTACGTCACGGATCCTCACCACCGGCTCTCCCTGTACAAACGACTGACAGCCTGCAACCAAGTCGGTGAACTCGCCCTCCTGCACGGGGAAATCCAGGACCGGTACGGTCCCGCTCCGGAGCCGGTCGAGCGGTTGCTCGAAGTGATGCAACTCCGGACGCATGCGAAACGCCTCCGGCTGGCTTCGCTCGACGTACACGGCCAGTCGGTCACGATCGTGTTCCAACCGAAGGCGACGATCCCTGAACCGGCCGTTCATCGATTGATGGACCAGCTGAAAAAGCGGCTGAAGTTTCTCAGTCCCGTCTCGTTTGAAATCTCCATGCGCCAGAGCGACTGGCCGTCGCTGTTTTCGGAACTCAATGCAATCTTGCAAAGCCTCGACCTCTGTGATACCAAGACGATCAGAACGGATGCGACAGGCTCGTGATCGAGACCCGCATGTGCCCCCACTTATGAGACACTTCCGGTTCCTGACATTCTGTCGGACCTATCTCATGCCCGGACTGCTTGCCGGCGTGGTGGCCGGTTTCGGGCCGGTGATCTCTGGCTGCGGCGAGCGGCAGGAGGAACCGATCGTCGCGTTGGTCAATGGCCGGACGATTACCCAAACCGAATTCGACCTTCGATGGGGAGAGCTCTCACCCGCCACACGTTCCCGTTATGAGAAGGACGGCGGCAGGCGGAAATTCCTGGAGGAACTGATCACCCGAGAGCTCCTGATGCAGGAGGGGCACCGCCGAGGCTTAGATCATAACGAGATCATACGGGACAAGACACAACGATATAAGGAACAGCTCATCCTCGACGAGCTTCTCAAAGACAAGCTCCAATCCAAGGTCGAACTGACGCAAGTCGAACTTGACGCCTATTACGAGAAGCACGCCGCCGAACTGCTGGACCCATTGAAGGCCAGTATTTCGGTCATGCTTTTACCTAATGTGTATGCCGCAAAGGATCTGGAAACGCAGGTGAATCGAGGCGGGAACTTTGCCAAGTTCGCCCAGCGGTACTCGATGGACGACAAGACGAAGTCTAAAGGCGGCGATCTGGGCCCCTACAGAAAGGGGATGCTGCTTCCCGAACTGGATACGGTCATTCATACCCTCAAGCCCGGGATGGTCAGCGGTCCCGTCAAGACCGAGCATGGATACTATCTTGTCATGCTGTCTCCTTTGGATGAAGCCATTATCCAAACCGACTTGGCGACAAAAGAACGACTTCGACAGGAGCTCCTGGCCGACAAGCGGCGCAAACGATTCGACGAGGTGATTGCCGATATTCGAACGAATGCGGCAGTTCGGTTTGCTGAAGCCGCTCGCTATATTAACGAGGACACCGGCAAGCGTTAGTTCCTGCTGATTTCCACGAACCCACCGCTTCGTGTACAATTATCGAACGAGTGACGAAGGCTTTCCACTCCAGGGTGTAGAAACCATGACCTCCGCTTCTCACAGAGTCTGTTGGGAAACCCGACTCCTATCGGCGTTGACCCTCTTCGTATTCGTGAGCTGGTTCCCGTACCCGGCTGCAGCTCATCTGCAAGACCGTATCGTCGCCATCGTCAATTCCGAGCTGATCATGCTGTCCGATGTCCAGCGTGAGTTCGGCGCGGAGCAAGAACGTCTCTCCCGTACACACCGAGGAACTGACCTCGCCCAACGACTGAAAACCGCAGAATACATGGCCTTGACGAAGCTGATCGAGCGGAAATTACAGCTCCAGGAAGCCAAAGCGAAGAAAGTGGAGGTGTCAGACATCGAGGTCAAACAAGCCATCGAGCAAATGAAGCGACAAGGCACCTCCCTCAATCCTACGAGCCCCAGCGACCTCCAAGCCGTACACGATCAACTCGTGCTCATGCGAGTGGCTGATCAGCATATTCGCGGCAATATCATGGTGGGCGACTCCGAGCTGAAGCGGTACTACCAAGAACATCACGACCGGTTTGCGTTGGCCGAAGAGTACGAATTGAGTCAAATTCTGATTCGCCCACGCTCCTCAGATGGGCTGGCCGATGCACTGACCAAAGCGCGCCGCGCCATGAATGACCTGAAGCGAGGTGACAAGTTTGAAGATGTCGCCAGGGAATACTCCGACGGCGATAATGCTTTGCAAGGCGGACGGCTCGGCGTGGTTCGGCAAGGCGAACTCATCCCCATCATCGATCAGGCCATCGCTCGGTTGGTGCCTGGTGGGATCTCCGACATCATCGAGAGCCCTGAGGGAATCCAGATCCTCCGGATGGACGATCGAAAACCTAAACGGTTTCGGAAGTATGAAGAAGTCCGGCGAGAACTCCAAGATCTGGTCTATCAGCAGAAAAGCGAAGACATGTTTCAAGCCTGGCTCGTCCAGCTCAAGAATAAGTCGTATATCGAGATCAAATTTTAGCGTGGCGGTCACACGACCCTGCTCCCGCTCCAGCAATGGACCACGATCACTAGCAGGATGCGGAAAAAGACCGCCACCGGCGTTCTCGCATCGCTCAGAGGCTCAACGTACGGCCCAGAGTACGATTCACCTCTTCGCTCGCTGCGGCCTTGCTGGACGGCCTTTTTGCGCATCCTGCTAGACGTCTCGCCGTCGGCCGGCCGCTTCACGCAGAGATCCCCACAGCCGATCTCTTCCCTCCCCCGTCATGGACGAATAGGGAATCACGGCGTCTTCATCGGCAACGCCTAAACTCTGATGGATCTGGCGCACGGTTCGCACCCGTTCATTGGTCTTCAGCTTATCGACTTTGGTCACGACGATGAGTGGATCATGCCCGATTGAACGGAGCCAGGCCATGGTCTGCCGGTCCTGATCGGTCACGACGCGACTGTCCACCAGCAATACCACCCGGATCAGCGCAGTGCGACCGAGGAGATAGCTTTCCAGCAAGGGGCCCCATTGATTGCGCACGGTTTTCGGCACGTTTGCGAATCCGTAGCCAGGCAAATCCACGAGATAGAATTGCGAGAGATGGAGATCTGATGTCGAGATCTGAAACACGTTCACGGCTTGCGTTTTCCCAGGGGTCCGACTGACTTTCGCCAGGTCTCGACGATTCAGTAACGAGTTGATCAAGGACGATTTTCCGACATTGGAGCGCCCGACAAAGGCAACCTCTTGTAGATCGCCGGAAGGAAACTGTTCTGGAGCGAGACAACTTTTGATAAACTCGGCTGCGAAGATTTTCATGTCGTCAGGCTGATGAATGGATTCGAACCGGAAACCTAGCCACAGTCCCGTCTTTCTGCGTCACTACACATACGAGCCTCCTCCGCTCAAGTCAACCGTTCGCAGCAGAATTCGGCGTGTCTTGCTGTGGGCCATCCTCCTAATCGGACTTCCACTGGGCATTCTGGCGTTGAGTTGGTTCATGACCTTGCCCGATGTGGAGCGACTCACACGAACCAACCCGACATCCAGTGCGCTGATGGAAGCCCGGCAAACTCAGGCAAAAGAGCAGGGACGTTCCGTCAAGCGCCAGTGGATGTGGGTTCCGCTTTCTCGTATTTCTCCGCATCTTCGCCATGCAGTCGTGGCGGCGGAAGATGCGTCGTTCTTTACTCATGAAGGATTCGACTGGGAAGGCATCAAAGACGCCGCCATGCACAACCTTGAAGCCGGTGAATTCAAACGTGGCGGGAGCACCATTACACAGCAACTGGCCAAAAATCTTTACCTCTCATCCGAACGGTCCCTCTTTCGGAAAGCCAAGGAAGCACTGATTACTCGGGAACTCGAACAACGCCTCCCCAAGAAGCGTATTCTTGAACTGTACCTCAACGTGGCCGAGTGGGGACATGGCATCTACGGCGCAGAAGCCGCAGCCCAGCATCACTTCGGCAAACCCGCCCACGAACTGACATCCGACGAAGCCGCCTGGCTCGCGGCGATGTTGCCCTCCCCGCGCCGATACGACCCGTTACGAAAAACGACCTTTTTGACGCGCCGCCATGAACGTATTCTGAAATGGATCGATCGGCAATCCGCGCCTTCTGTACCGGTCACCGGAGAGTAGAACCGCCAAGCGGCGGCTATTCTGCATACTCTGAAGAGTCGCCGACCTGGCCGTGATCCTGCTCTCCGAAGATGGCTGATTCATGAGTGTAGTGTTTGAATTCGAGCAGATTATGGGATGGGTCCTCTAGAAAGAAAGTCCGGTGCTCGATACGAGTCTCGGGAAAACGCACGCGAGGGTGTTGATAGAAAGGGAGGCCCTTCGCTTTCGCACGATCCGCCAGCGCCTGCCACTCTTCTTGTGAAAGAAAGACCAATCCGAAATGACGAGGGTAAATACCCTTCCGTTGGGAAGGTTGTTCAGGCACGAGATGTGCGACAAGTTGATGGCCGGCCAGTCCCAACGTCACCGCATGTTTCGACCGCCGCCCGACCGCACAGCCGAGACCGTCCACGTAAAACCGTAGGGCTGCATCAATATCGTGAATCGGAAACGCGAGATGAAAGAGGCTGGTCGTCATCAAAATCGGTCTCTCACGGTCGGCTTGCCTTTGCCATCCCACCACCCAGCCGCCATATGCGAGGTCACATGGCTGATGGCAAACTGCCCTCTCGGGGTAAGAACCAGCGTACCAGCTGATCCGTTTACTCTTGTGACCAGCTTCTGCAATACCCATCGCGCCGCCGTCCCCGCTGTCTTTCCCTGTCCTAACCGATCACAGATTGTTTTCGCAACGGCCACACGCATAATGCTCTCACCCCACCCAGTCATCGACACCGCACCGGTCTCGTTGTCTGCATAGACTCCGCAGCCGATGATCGGTGTATCGCCGACTCGTCCGGGCAACATCAGATCAATGCCTCCAGTCGACGCACCGGCAGCGACGGTCCCAGACCGGTCCAGCGCAACCGCCCCGACTGTTCCATGCCGATCCCCCTTCATGGTCATCTGCTTGAGCATGGAACCGTACGAGAGCCTGCCTCTCGCAGTGTGACACTTCTGAAGCTCCATCCTGTGATGCTTAGCGAACTTGGTCGCCAGAGGGCCGACGAGCAAGACATGCGCCGTCTCTTCCATAACAAGGAGAGCGGCCGTAATCGGATGAACAATACCTTCGATGGAGGCGACAGCACCAGCACGTAAGCATTCCCCTTCCATGATCGACGCATCCATCCGTCGGACTCCATCCAGCTGTCGATGAGCCCCGTTTCCCGCGTTGAAGAGTCCGCTGCGCTCGAGAATGCGAATGGTCTGCTCCACGGCGACAAGTGCGGAACTTCCACGATCCAAGAGGTGATAGCCGACTTGCAATGCGCCGTGCAGACACGCGGCTTGTGAGGAGGTCATGGCACGAGAGCCGGCACCCCCGTGCGCGAGAATGATCGGTCTGATGGGTTTCAATTTATGAGCAGATCCCGGGTCCTTTGGTAGGCAGAATTCTGCATGCGATCGAGGTCAGATCGCACAAAGCCCAGACCGGTGACACAGAGCTCAAAGTTCTCCGATAATTTCTTGAACAACGGCAAGCTGGTGTCCGCATCCTCACGACCGATCTGCGCGACGATTGCGTACGACCGTTTGCCGGTCTTCACATAGTCCACGAGGAAGTCCTTGTGATAGATGCGCCCAGCCGATTTGAGCCGTCGTAAGTACTCGGGAAACAATCCGGCCATAAACAATGTGAAATCCCCGATATGGCGATGAACGTCCTGCTCACGATCCAGCGATTGCGCTTCGAACATGACCTCAGACTCGAAGAGTAAATCTACGACCGAATCGACCGGCTGATCATTCCGGTTTCTAATTTTATAGAGCTGATCTGTACGGGTAAAATCAACGAGCAGGTTGGAGACGTAGGATGTGACCTTGGTATCGGGCCAACCGAGGTGTTCCGTGAAACTCTTCTCCGTAAGGGCACCAAAGAGTTCCCTGAGCGGGTGCCGAAGAGGAACTTGAGCTCCCATCTCCACCTCCTGTGACGTCGGTGTGGTTTACGGTCAGTATACCAAATCCGGACTGAGAACGGGTTGTCACTCTTATCGATCTATCGGAACTCCTCCGTCAGACCTTGAGCCGTGTGACACCTCCTTCCAGACTATCCAACACGAAGGTCACCGGCCCATCGTTGATCAATGCCACTTTCATATGCGCAGCAAAGACCCCTGTTTCAACCACGGTCCCGCTCTCTCTCAGTCCGGTCTCGACTTGTTCATACAGTCTCTTGGCCGGCTCAGGAGGAGCCGCATCATCAAAACTCGGACGACGGCCGTTCGCCGTCCGGCCCAAGAGGGTGAATTGAGAGACCAACAACACCGCGCCGCCCACGTCGGCCAGCGATCGATTCATCTTCCCCTGTTCGTCGGAGAACATGCGGAGGGTCCTGATCTTGTCAACCACATAGCGTACGTCGGACTCGTCATTACCCTTGGCGACACCCAATAGCACCATCACACCCTGTTGGATGTGACCGACGATGCGTCCATCGACCTCGACCGAGGCACTGGTGACACGTTGTATGACGGCTCGCATCAGAATATGGAAAAACCTATGGCTGATGGCACACGGCAAAACCCACCTGTAAATCTGTATCGCCCCAACTATAAGCCATACGCCATCTGCTATTTGCTCCCCAGCATGGACAATGTCCCTTCCAGCGATAACAATTTGCGCTTCATCGATAGCCCCCCCGAGAACCCTCCAAGCGTGGCATCCTGGGAGACAATCCGATGACAAGGGATCACAACCGGGATCGGGTTCGCACCAACCGCGTTACCGACCGCACGGGCATACTGTGGTCCACCCACACGCGCGGCAACCCACTGATACGAGCGCAGCTTGCCGTACGGCACACGGAGAAGCACCCGCCAGACCTGCCGCTGGAATACCGTCCCTTGTGACAGATCAAGCGGCACATCAAAGGTGTGTCGCGTGCCTGCAAGATAGTCGAGCAGTTGACGGCGAGCTATATCCAGCCGTGCGGACTCGCCTCGCTGCAGTAGCCCGTTTGACTGGGCTCTGAGGTCAGCCTCCACCGCCCGTTCCGACTGTTTCGGCAAAACGATAGCCTGAATTCCTTTTGGAGACTCCGCAATCCCCATCCACCCCCAGGGTGATTTAAACATCATCACCTTGTGCATAGACCACTCCTCATTATCTCCCGAAACGCCCGAGTTTTTTGCGCACCATCCCCCAAAGGACCCCCAGTTCCTCGGACTGAAATAAGGCATGGACGCCCAGATATCCGCCTACACTCAGGCCAATGCCGACGAACAGCATCACAGATTTCGCAATCCACTCGTTGGGGTGGGCCCAAATCTGTGCTTCGGCGACCCACCAACAAGCCGCTATGATCGGCACACAGCCAATCCCTACCCGACCAGCCGAACGGAGCACTGAAAACCAGTCGACGCCGCCGAGTCTCCGATTGAGTACCGCCACGAGAATTCCGCCGTTGACCATCGCCGCCAGGGCCGTGGCGAGGGCAAGCCCTGCCGCCCCCAAGTGCGACATCAAGACTAAGGAGAACAGAATATTTGCCACGACTGCAATAGCGGCTGACATAACCGGCGTCGTAGTGTCCTTCAGCGAATAGAAGGCTGACACGATGATGCGCACTCCGCCGAACGCCCATAACCCGACAGAATAGCAGAGCACCGCCAGGGCAGTTTCAGCGGTATCGTGCGCCGTAAACGTGCCATGTTCAAACACCAGGTGGACAATTGGAGTCCGTAACACGATCAATCCCACCATGGCCGGCAACATGATAAAGATGATCATGCGCAGTCCAAACCCGAGCGTCGTGCGCAGTTCGTCCAGTGCGCCTCGTGCCGCTTGGGCCGACAAGGTGGGCAGGATGGCGGTGACCAACGCCACGCCGAAGATGCCCAAAGGAAATTGGATCAATCGCATGCCATAAAAGAGATAGGTGGGCCCACCGGCAAAGAACGACCCCAGGATTGTGCTCACGGTAATATTGATCTGTGTGACCGACAACCCAAGCAAGGACGGAATCATCAGTCGACCAATCTTCTTCACCCCTGGGTGACCGGGATTGAATGTGAATCCAAACAGCATGCCTCGTCGCCTGAGTCCCGGCAATTGCATCGCAAACTGCGCGGCGCCACCGGCCACCACCCCGATCGCAACCCCGATGATGGGTTCCGGCATAGCCGGGGCCAGGAACAGCGCGCATCCGATGATAAACAGATTGAAAAAGACCGGTGAAAACGCCGGTGCGGCAAAGGCCCGTAATGAATTGAGCACTCCCATAGCCAGTGCCGCTAAGCTGATAAAAATGAGATACGGGAACATGATGCGCGTGAGTAACGTCGTCATTTCCAGCCGGGTCGGATCGTCATGAAATCCCGGCGCCAAGAGCCACACAATGCCTGTCGATCCCAGAATCCCGACCAGCGTAATGCCCGTCACGATCGTCAACAGTGTCGTGAAGGCGGCACTCGCCAGTTCCCACGCATCCTGCTTCGATTTCAGTGTGTGGTATTCGGTGAAGACGGGAATAAACGCGGCGGACATCGAGCCCTCGGCAAAGAGCTCACGGAGCAGATTCGGGATCCGATAGGCGACAAAAAACGCATCGGCCGCAGGAGTCGCCCCAAAGAGTCGTGCGATGACCATGTCGCGGATAAACCCAAGGATACGGCTGGAAAAGGTCGCGACGCCGATCACCCCAGCTGACTTGATGACTGACTGATTCTCGTCCTGTTGTGTCGGTGGTGCAGCGGGGGAGGCAGTCGGCTCTGACATGGACCGGATTCTAGCGGAACGCTCGCGGGGCGTCTATCGAATGTGAAGGTGGTCTGATGCGCCGGTCGCTTAGAACCTGGTCACTCGCGGGCACGACCGGCCACACAAGGCAACGATAAACTCCTGACGCATGCTGGACATCACGCCAGGAGTCTTCGAGCAGTCGTTTATGCAGCCAGTCGAATGGGTGGCCGACTGGTCATACTCGTGGAATTCGTGTCTGTATCGCGTAATACTTCGACCTTGGCCTGGGCTTTCATCTCCAACGTCCCGTTGAACACCACACCCTCTTCCATCGAAAGCACCGGCGTCGTCAGGCTGCCTTCAACAACAGCAGGCGCGCATAACACGATCTGGCTGGTCGCCTCAATGTCCCCCGTGATATGCCCATGGCAGACGACAGCTCCCGCCGTCACTTTGGCTTTAATCACTGCCTCAGGACCAACGAGCAGCCCACCGTCGGTGTGGATTTCTCCGTCCAAGGCCCCATCGATTCGCACGGTCCCTGAGTAGGTGATGACACCCTTGAACTGGACATCTCTGCCGACAAACGCGACTTCATCCGGTAATATCGGACCGTTGTGTTTCGGCAACGCGCTCCGCCGATCCTCTACCCATCGCTCTTGTTCTCGCTCTTGTCCCCGAGCCATATCACCCTCTGCCGCCTCCTCATGTTTCCACATCGTATGCCTCCTCCTTGTCGAGATTGGTCTGGCCAGACGAGCAGCCCCGCCGAGTCTCTCCTCTATCGGCTGATCACGATGTTTTATTAAGTGGCAGGGGATAGAGATGAGCAGCTTACGACTCTATGACCAATTCATTCGATAATTCATCAGGATTGTCGCCCGGGCGACCGGGACATGCCTCAGCAAGCAACGTGCCGCACGCCTGGATCCCCTGACATAACCCACTGACGATATCTCCCCTTGTCAACTCGCTGATCGCAGCCTCAATGACCGAGGACCACCGCTCCGATGGAACTCGCTGTGCAATAGATTGATCCGCCAGCACATAGATCTGATGTTCCAACAATGAGACCAGGATCAACACTCCTGTGCGCTCACGCGTCTGCGAGACCGCATGTTGCGTAAACGCTCGTTCAGCCCGAAGTCTTACTTTATGATGCATTCGATCCGTCGGGGTCAGGAGGCGAATACACGGGGCCAGCGTCCCCAGCCAGGCGCCGACGCCATACGCCACAATCGTCGCCAAGACGAGCCACGCCGCGTTGGAACCATGCCATCCCCAAGGAAGCCAGACTATTTCCGTGGCGAGCATGAGCGTCAGGACCACTAGGGAAAGCAGCAAACCGGTGCGATGCTGGGTATCGCGGTAGAGTCCGGACCGACTGACGATCATAGGAACGATTTCGGCGTTGGTATGCTGCTCCGCCGCGTGCACCGCCAATCTGATCCATTCACGTTCCTCCGCTGTTAGCTCTAGGCGCTCACCAGTTTCCACTGGCCCCCCCTCCCCCAAAATCGCCTCCGCCACCGCTGAATCCTCCCCCGCCACCGAGCGATCCCCCACCCCATCCACCACTACGGCTGCTATATGAAATCCATTCATCTAGTCCTCGGGATCGAGTGGTTCGCCCTCTTGCCCCCGCTGCACCAAGAAGCAGCAGCAAGGCCACCGTCACGCCACTCGCAAGCACTGCAGGCACGACCCAAGGCGCAAGGAACGTTGCGATCCCTGCACCTGCAACCGGGCCGATGAAGCGATGCACACTTGTGAACAGGAGTCCGACGAACAACCCGGCAATGACCGCCACCATAACCTGCTCGACCACAGCACTCTTTTCCCGAGGGGGATCCTTCTCGGTGGCCCGGTAGGTTCCTTCGATGGTCTTCACAATTGCATGGGTTCCTTCTAGGATCCCGCCGGACATATTGCCGGCTCGAAACCGAGGAACGATCTCATTTCTGATGATCTGTGCCGATCGAATGTCGGTCAAGACACCCTCTAACCCGTACCCGACTTCGATTCGTACCTTGCGTTCTTTGATCGCCACCAGCAAAAGCACTCCGTTGTCCGTCCCTTTTCGACCGAGTTTCCAGGTGGTGGCCACGCGATGCGCGAACTCCTCGAGAGACTCGCCTTCGAGGGAAGGGATGGTTAGAACGGCAACTTGATTGCTGGATTGCTCTTCATGTGCCGTGAGGCGAGCGGTGAGCGCCTCCACGGTTGACTGTGGCAAGACATGAGCGAGATCGACGACCCGGCCGGTCAACGGAGGGACATCAAGTGCCAATGCGTGTGAGGTTAGGGTCAAGGTTGAGGCTAAGCTCAAACACGAGACGAACCATCCGAGAACCGGGATTGCTAGTTTCCGATCCACAGTCTCAACCTCGACCTGAACCTCAACCTATTCTTAGAATTTTACTTCCGGGGGTTTCGCCACGGCCTGTTCATCTGCCACTGTAAAGTTGGGTTTCTCTTCCAAGTGCAAGAGAAATTTTGCAGTGAGGTTCGTCGGGAAATAGCGAACCATCTTGTTGTAGTCCGCCACTCGATCGATATACCGCTTGCGGGCCACGGTGATTCGATTTTCTGTCCCTTCCAGCTGGCTCTGAAGATCTCTGAAGTTTTGATCGGCCTTGAGGTTGGGATAGTTTTCAGCGATCGCGATCAGTCGTCCCAACGCTGAGGCCAACCCCGCTTGAGCCTTTTGAAACGCCTCGAATGCAGCCGGATCCTTCAGCACCTCCGGCGTCACTTGCATTCCAGTGGCTTTGGCCCTGGCGTTGGCAACGCCCTCCAGCGTCTCTTTTTCATGGGCGGCATACCCTTTGACCGTTGCCACGAGATTTGGAATGAGGTCTGCGCGGCGCTGGTATTGATTGATCACCTCACTCCACGCGGCCTTCGTATCTTCATCCAAGCCTTGGAGATCATTGTACCCACACCCGGAGACAGACAATGCCATGACCGTTGTTGTTGTGATCACTACCGTTTGCCACCAACGACATCCCATCGTTTCCTCCTTCAGCAATACCCTTAGCCCGCACTCTGTAGGACGCTACGCCTCGCGAATCGGGCTCTCATGCTACCACGAGGAATAATCATGAAGATATCTCGGTCAAGGGCCTCACGCTGAGAAGAGAGGCATTCGACAGAACCGATGGGTCACACGGAAGAGGCTGGTGACGGAGGAAGAATCTACTCGGCAAGCAATGACTAAGCAACCTTTAATGGGCCCAACGAAGCGGATCTCGAACGGGTTTGGATAAACGCCGTCAAGCGTTTATCCTCTTGCGCTCTGCGCAGAAACTTGAATGCAATCCCGCGGGTGCTGACAGAGCGAACAATGGCTGCCGCCTCGACCGGCGGCTCATCCTTGGCGAGGATGATCTCGAGGTAAAAGATATCATCAATTCGCACATGGGCCTTGCTTTGGATAATGCAACCCCCTAATGACATATCCAATACGGTACCTTCCCCCCGCACTCGTCCCCCGGAAAAAGAGAGAGAGAGCCTGACTGGAATACGCATATGTTCCCGACGCTCAGTGACCTGAGAGGCGCTCCTGAGACTCTTGCGGCGGGTGAGAAATCGATAGTCACACCGTTGACACTGGAAGGGTACCAGCCGCAGCAGCGAGGCAAGAATTTCACGTGGTGAGTGCGCCTCCACATGAATGGCACCGTCCTGTTGACATTGAGGACACACGATCTGTCGCCCCATGATGCTCTCCGGCATGCACCATCCTGATCACAGCCCTTGACCGCACTATAAAGGCCTTTGCTTCACAGTCAAGCTCATTACCTTCTGGCGCAATCAGCTTCCGGTCTGGCGTTCCTCCGGGAAGGGTTCAGATTGAATAGTCTTGTGCTCCGCGTGGGTTCTGCTATGAAGATTCCGCGTGGGGGGACTCCGGCTCACTCGGCAGGCTGGACTCAACGATACCGGCACGGAGATATTCATGATTGAGATTGGCAATGAACCGGGTACTGATGTTTTTGGGGCACACGGCCTCGCACTCATACTGATTGCCGCAGGACCCGAACCCTTCCCGGTCCATCGCCTCAAGCATGGCACTCACACGGCGCGCTCGCTCCGGCCTTCCCTGTGGAAGAGTCGCTAAGTGAGACACCTTTGCCGCCACAAACAGCATGGCTGAGGCATTCTTACAGGCTGCGACACAAGCCCCACAGCCGATACACGAAGCCGCATCCATCGCGGTTTCGGCTTGGTCTTTTCCGATCAAGATGACGTTTCCGTCCACCGCGCCACCAGTATTGACCGAGATATATCCGCCCGCCTGCATGATGCGATCCAGCGCACTGCGATCCACGACCAAGTCTTTCAGAATCGGAAAGGCTTTGGCCCGCCAGGGTTCAATCGTAATAAAAGCCCCATCAGAAAACCGTCTCATGTACAGCTGGCAGGTCGTAATCCCCTGGTCCGGGCCATGGGGGATCCCATTGATGACCAGGGAGCAACTCCCGCAAATCCCTTCCCGACAATCCTGCTCGAACGCCACCGGCTCTTCACCATTGCCGAGCAATCTCTGGTTGACTCCATCGAGCATTTCTAGAAACGACATGCCGGGGCTCACATCCTGCGCCTCGTACGTGATGAACCGACCCCGTTCGTGCGGGCCATTCTGGCGCCAAATGTTCAAGGTGAATTTCATAGCGGGCGCAGCAACCTCTCTCGTATTCCTTTCATCCCTTACTCCTCACCCCGCACCTTTTTCCGGCTATTGGTAGCTTCTCATGGTCGGAGGCACGAACTCGAACGCCAGCGGTTCCTTGTGGAGAACCGGCACAGCTCCGTCCCGATACTGCCATGCCGCAACATAGGCGAACCTCCCATCGTCCCGCCGTGGCTCACCATCCTCTGTCTGATACTCCTCCCGAAAATGCGCGCCACATGATTCATGCCGATGGAGGGCGTCGTGACAGAGCAATTCTGCAAACTCAAGATAGTCCGCCACCCGTCCCGCATACTCCAACTCCTGGTTGAAAGCACTTCCCGACCCCGGGACCATCACATCTCGCCAAAATTCCTCACGCAGTTTGGGAATCGATTGCAATGCCGAGGTGAGCCCCCCTTCGTTGCGCGACATGCCGCAATGATTCCACAAGAGCGTCCCGAGTTCTCGATGGAACATCGCCGCGGTTCGACGTCCCTTCACCGTCAGCAGACGGTTGACCCGCGTCTCAACGCGCTGGATGGCTTCGCGAGCCTCTGCATGATCGTCCGGAATAGAGAGGAGTTTTGCCGTCGCCAGGTAATGGCCGATGGTATAAGGAAGGATAAAGTAGCCATCGGCAAGTCCTTGCATCAATGAGCTGGCACCCAACCGGTTGGCACCATGGTCCGCAAAGTTTGCCTCACCGATGACGAAAAGACCCGGGACCGTGCTCATCAAATTGTAATCCACCCAGAGTCCCCCCATCGTATAGTGCGGCGCCGGGTAAATCCGCATGGGTACTTGGTACGCATCCTCTCCTGTAATGCGATGGTACATGTCGAAAAGATTGCCATAGCGCTCACGGACCACTTCGAGCCCCTGTTGTTCGATGACTTCCGAAAAGTCTAGATACACACCCTGGCCGCCCGGCCCGACACCACGACCTTCGTCGCACACAACTTTGACTGCACGCGAGGCAATGTCCCGCGGGGCGAGATTCCCGAACCGAGGGTATCGCCGCTCTAGAAAATAATCGCGATCTATTGGAGGAATATCGCCGGGCAAACGATGATCCGATGACACCTTCGGCACCCATAACCGGCCATCGTTCCGAAGCGACTCGGACATCAAAGTTAACTTAGCCTGATGAGCACCACCTGGGGGGATTGCCGTCGGGTGAATCTGGGTAAAGCACGGATTGGCGAACGCTGCTCCATGCTTCCACGCTCGATACGTGGCCGTCACATTACATCCGTTCGCATTGGTGGAGAGGTAATACACATTACTGTACCCACCTGTAGCCAGCACCACAGCATGGGCCGTGTGCGCGCTGATACGTCCGGTGACCAAATCGCGAGACACAATCCCTCGAGCCTGACCGTCGACCAGAATCAAGTCGAGCAGTTCCGTACGCGGATGCATTGTGACCTGGCCGCGTTCGATCTGCCAACAGAGCGCCGAATAGGCACCTAATAGGAGTTGTTGCCCAGTCTGTCCTCGACAGTAGAACGTCCGAGAGACTTGAACGCCTCCAAACGACCGGTTCGCCAATTGACCGCCATACTCTCGGGCAAATGGGATACCAAGCGCCACGCATTGATCGATGATCTGTGTACTGACCTGAGCGAGCCGATACACATTGGCTTCTCGGGAGCGGAAATCACCGCCTTTGATCGTGTCATAAAACAATCGCCCGACACTATCGCCGTCGTCCTGGTAGTTCTTCGCCGCATTGATTCCCCCCTGCGCGGCAATGCTGTGTGCCCGACGCGGACTATCATGGAAACAAAAGCACTCCACGTGATACCCAAGCTGTCCCAAGGTCGACGCCGCACTCGCGCCGGCAAGGCCGGTACCGACAACGATCACGGAAAGCTTCCGTTTGTTGTTGGGGCTGACCAGCTTTTCGCTGAACCGGTGCCGATCCCATTTGCTTTCCAGAGGTCCGGATGGAATTTTCGAATCCAGTCTCGTCATCAGCGCACGATCCCAAAAAAGACGGCAAGAACGATCGCAACATTCCCTAAAACCACGATCAGGCCGATCACAGGTCCGAACGCTTTCAGCAAACGATTCAACGCCGCGTGCTCAAACCCCATCGTCTGTACACTGCTGGCAATCGCATGACTCAGGTGAAGACCAAGCCCCAGCTGGCCGGCAAGATAGAGGACGACCATGAAGGGGTTTTGAAACGCATGCACCACTTTGCCGTAGACATCCCGATAGCCCGCCGGATCGCGGCGATCAGCGAAGCCGGGATCGATGACTCCAGCCGTGAGATGCAGGAGGTGGAACCCGACGAATAGCAACAGGACCATCCCGGAGATCGCCATAGTGCGGGACGCGATTGACGCCTGTCGATAGCGGTGGATCGTGTACTCAACAGGACGAGCGCGACGATTTCGCATACTCAGCTGGAGCGCAAGCCCAATGTGGAGCGCCGCCATGCTCAGTAATCCGATGCGGACCGCCCAGAGCACGATCGGCATATCGCGGAGAAAGGCGGCATACCCGTTAAGTGCATGGGGTCCTTCGAACAGCTGAAGATTCCCCAGCATATGAAACACGACGAATACCACAAGGCCTAGCCCGGTCATGGCTAGCCCCATCTTCTTTCCGACCGAAGATTGGAAATGACTGAAGAGTCGTATCATCCAGCGCCATTATACAATGAACCATGAGCAAACGAACGCTTCGTCGGACCACTTCACCTCCCACAACCTTGACTCAAACAGCACTCCGCACCTGCGCATCCGTCGACCGCTGTACCCTAAACCGCGTGATGCCCTTTTGCACTACGGAACTCAAGCGGATATGGAAAGGATGGACGCACCGGCATCACTGCCAATGCCATCGGGACAATTCTCCCTGGTCGCGACTTATCGAATGATGAGAGGAGTCGATTCGCGCGGGGTGACTCGACGGACCTGAAGTTCAAGCTGTTCAGAAGGTTTAAGTCCTGGGACAAGCACATCCATCGCCATGACACAGTTACGACCGTTCTCCTTTGCGGCATACAGCGCTCTATCTGCTTGATCGATCAACTCCAGCGGAGCTCTGGCTCCAAATACACTGGATGACACACCGATACTCACCGTCAGCGTCATGCCGGATGCCATTCGCACACGGTTGCCGGCTTCCGCAGCCACACGGACTCGAAGGCGCTCCGCCAACACCGTCGCCTCACTCAATGTCGTACGAGGGAACATCAGGCAGAATTCTTCCCCTCCATAGCGTCCGACCATATCCGTCAGTCGCACCCCTGACTGAAGGCAGTCCGCGACGGCTTGGATCGCTTGATCCCCAACGGCATGCCCGAATTCGTCGTTCACACGCTTAAACTCGTCAATGTCGACCATGAGACAGCAGAGCTCACTTCCTTGTCCACGCCCCGCAGCAAACGCCTCCTCAAATAAGGCATAAAATGCACGGCGATTGAGACATCCTGTCAGCGCATCACGTGAGGCCAGACGCACCAGCTCTCCATTTTGCCGTAGAACTTCGGTTTGTGCGGCCTCAAGACGTGTCACAGTCCGCATCAGTGCCTCGTTGAACTCCGTAAGTTGCCGGTTCGCATGCTGGAGCTCCATGGTCCGTTCATCAACCAACCGGCTCAACTCATTCACCTGGCCCGCAACCTTTTGCGCAAGATCCCATTTCCGACACAGTGCAGTCGCGAGCTGCAACACCTCGATGCTATTGAACGGCTTCTGCAAGATCAGCAACTGATCCGTTCGCCCAATTCGGCCTCTGATTTCCTCCCACGGTTGGTCGGAATAGGCGGTACAGATCACGACTTGCAACGCAGCATCTGCCGCCCAGAGACGCTCGATCGTCTCCAGCCCGTCCCAACCCGGCGGCATCCGCATATCCACAAAAGCCACCGCATATGGCTTCCCTTCCTTGACAGCCGTTTCAACGAAGACCAGCGCGGCGGTCCCTTGCTCTGCGGAATCGACCCTGAACTCGTCGCTGCTCCAAACAGGATGAGGCTCGCCGAATAAGGAGCCCCGTGCCTCTTCTAGAGCCTCCGATCCCTTGGTCGGGTGAAGAATTTTCAAGAAGTCATGATGGATCGACACATTGTCGTCCACGACCAGGATACGTCGATTGATCTCCTCGCTTATCACTCCACACCCTCCGACGACTCTTCACCGTGATGCGTTAACTTGCTTTGGCATGCAGCGACTGAGCGGGGACTTTCCTGAGCCGCATCGTGCACCAAAATGTCGAGCCCCGTCCGGAAACACTTTCAACCCCCACTGCTCCCCCCATCATCCCGGCTAACTGCTTCACAATCGCCAGTCCAAGTCCGGTCCCGCCGAACTTACGTGTGGTGCTGCCATCTGCCTGTGTGAAGGGTGTAAACAGATTGGCTTGGATCGCCGGTTCCACACCAATCCCTGTATCCTGTACCTTCAGACACAACTCCGTCTGCCCAAGGGCATCATCGACCACCGTCATGGAAACAGTGATCTGGCCATGCGCGGTAAATTTAATCGCATTCCCGATGAGGTTCGTGAGGATTTGGCGAATGCGTACCGGATCGCCCAGATACTCGCGGCCGACGGCTTCGGATAGGCTGGTCGTCAACTGAAGTCCCTTGCTTCCCGCCTGCCCTGAAAAGAGTTCCTGCGTCTCCGTCACAAGTTGACGAAGGTCGAAGGAGATCTGTTCAAGCGTCAGCTTTCCGGCTTCAATTTTTGAAATATCCAGAATGTCATCGATGATCTGGATGAGGGCCTGACCGGACTTCTGCAGCGTGTGCATGTACCGCCGCTGCTTGTCATTCAGTGGGGTTTGCAGCAAGAGTTCGCTCATACCCAGAATCCCGTTCATCGGCGTGCGGATTTCATGGCTCATGTTGGCCAGGAACTGGGACTTGGCGACATTAGCAGCTTCGGCAGCCTGCAGCCGCTGGTGCGCCTGGCGGGCCAGGTTCCATTTTGTTGTAAGCGACATCGCCAGTTGAGAGACTTCGACGCTGGAAAAAGGCTTTTGCAGGATCAGTAGGCGATCGTCATATCCCAATCGCTCGATGATCTCTTCCCAGGAATGATCCGTGTATGCCGTGCAGATCACCGTCTGAATCTCTGGATCGACCGCCCAGAAATGCTCGATCGTCTCCAACCCGTCCCAGCCGGGAGGCATGCGCATATCCACGAACACCACGGCATAGGGTCGACCTTCCTGGCGAGCCATCTGGACCGAGGCCAATGCAGCCTGCCCCTGATCTACGCAATCCAATTCGAAACGCATCAGCGGCTTCAGGCGAGGAGTACCACCAAAGACTGCTGCACGGACCGCATCCAGATTGTGCGCCTCGTTCCCTGGCTGAAGAATTTTTCGAAAGTCATCATGGATGAGCACATTGTCATCGATGACCAAGATCCGTCGATTTTCCGAACAATCCGTCAGCTTGGTCGTCATGATCCCTCGATCAAATCGGATGAACGGCCCTGTTCGTTAGGCAGCCCGTGACTCACTCGTCGGTAAAAAATGGTGCAATACCTTACGAATCTCTTTCAGCCCCGCCGGCTTGGAGAGAAATCCATCCATACCTGCGGCAAGGCATGCCTCTTGATAGCTACTGACTGCGTGACCGGACAGAGCAATGATCTGAACGGGCTTGCCGTCGGATCTGGTCAATCGACGTCTTCGAATTTCCCTACAGGCCGTTAGCCCATCCATTTCAGGCATCTCACAGTCCATGAGAACCACGTCGTATTGGACCCGCCCCATCGCCTCCAACGCCTCTTTGCCCGTACTGACCACATCGGCTGACTCACCACAGAGATCCAGCATGCGTAAAAAGACCTCCTGGTTCGTCGAATTGTCCTCAGCCAGGAGGATACGCGCGCGGGATCGTTGTTTAGGGGAAGAGCTGCCGGGATGCTTTGTCATCTGAGCAATGCATAGAACTGGCATAGCGGCCTGATTCGGCAACTGGCTCTCAACGACAGGCATGTCTTGTGTGCTCTGTTTCTGAAGACGAACCGTAAACCAGAATGTGGAACCTTGTCCTGGGGTACTTGTGAGACCAATATCACCGGCCATCAATCGGACAAGACGTTGCACGATGGCAAGCCCCAACCCCGTCCCTTCGTATCGCCGCGTGATCGAAGCATCCCCCTGGGCGAAGGGATCAAAGACCGTCTGCTGCGCCTCGACAGGAATGCCGATTCCGGTATCACACACCGTCATTTTGAAGAGGGCGCTATCATGACGATCCTCAACACGTTCAATGTGAATCAGGATGCCACCTCGTTCCGTAAACTTGACGGCATTGCCCACGAGGTTCACCAGAATCTGCCTCAGCCTGACAGCGTCTCCCCGCCACACGGTGGGGAGTTCGGGGTCGATCTGGCATTCTAAACTGAGCCCCTTTTTCCTCGAAGGCTCGTGAAACAGACTGACAACGCCCCGCACTGTCGCCACCAGGTCGAGCCTCGCGATGTGGAGATCCATCTTCCCTTCATCGATCTTGGACAGATCGAGGATGTCATTGATGAGTTCAACCAGCTGCTCGCCATTATCATGGATGACCTGAACAAAGTGCCGTTGCTGATTGTTCAAAGGGGTCGAGAGCAACAGCTCATTCATGCCGAGCATCCCGTTCATAGGGGTTCGGATCTCATGGCTCATATGCGCTAAAAACTGCGATTTGGCCTGGTTGGCATTGTCGGCATCCAGCTTTGCCTTTTTCAGCGCTTCCACGGTTTTCTGCAATTCACTATTGCGCTGTTGAAGCTCAACCGTCCGTTCGGCAACTTGCTGTTCGAGCCGCTGGTTGGTGACAAGCAGTTCCCGGTTGCGGGCATTGACCTGCGCGACAAGGTCTTCAATCTGTAACCGCACATCACGCCCCAACTCCCACTTGCGCGTCAGTGACGCGGCAATCTGCTGAACCTCGATCGCATCGAACGGCTTGCGCAGGATCAACAACCGATCGCTCATCCCCAACCGTGCCGAAATTTCCGCCCACGAATGGTCAGAATAGGCCGTGCAGATCACGACCTGAATCCGGCCATCGACCCCCCACAGTCGCTCAATCGTTTCCAGACCATCCCATCCCGTCGGCATCCGCATATCGACGAATGCCACGGCATAGGGGCGGCCCTCCTGCCGCGCCATCTGCACCAATGCCAGAGCCGCCTGTCCCTGAACCGCATAATCCAACTCGAAGCAATCCAGCGCTTCGACAAGCGGCGCCCCGCCAAACAAATCCCTACGCGCCTGGTTCAGACCTACATCTTCTGGTTGAGACTGAAGGATCCGCCGAAAGTCTTCATGGATCGACTGATTGTCGTCGACGATCAAGACTCGAGGATTCTTACTGTGGTTATCCATATGAATGAATACTGGCTCCCCGTCGGGAACGTCCTACCATCAAGACCGATCGCGTACGTCGGTCTCTTGTCTTTGACTGGTCAAGAATTCATGCATATCTTTGATCAAGGAGAGCAGGTCCTGTGCGCAGTGCTCAAGAGTCGACGCATGCTGACGCTGGACAGGATTCAAAGGGCTATCGAGCAGGAGAGTCACCTTCGCGATCAACTCATTCATCGGTGTCAGGATTTCATGACTCATGATCGCGAGACACTCTTCCTTTTGGCGAAGCATTGCTCCTTCCGATCCCGGCAAATCCACAGAGCCGGCTCCGGCTATTCGGCTGGCAATTTGCTCCTGAAGTCGTTGATTCACGGCGCGTACGTCGGTCGTCCGTTGGCTCACATTCTTGGCCAGTCCCTCAATCTTCAGATTCACCGCACGAGCCAGGTTCCATTTCTTGGTCAAGGCATTGGCCATTTGGACGACCTCGATACTGTTGAACGGTTTCATCAGAATGAGCAACTTGTCGGTATCGCCAATGCGACGACTGACGTCTTCCCACGGATGGTCCGAATAGGCGGAACAGATGACGATCTGGATCTCCGGGTCGACGTACCACAGATGCTCGATAGTCTCGAGCCCATCCCACCCTGGAGGCATACGCATATCCACAAAGGCCGCCGCATAGGGCATCCCACTCTGACGTGCCGTTTGAACAAGCCCGAATCCCTCACGGCCTTGTGTTGCAAACTCCAGTTCATACGCTACATGCGTGGGAAGGGTCGGGGTCTCCCCGAACAGAGCCGCCCGTGCGTGGTCCAGTGCTCCTGATTCTATCGGCGGGGACAAGATTTTCCTGAAGTCCTCGTGAATATTGGCATTGTCGTCAATGATGAGAATCCGACGGTTGATGGTGTCTCGGTCCATGGTCATGCCGCAGCCTCGACAAGAACCAGCGGCAAGTCCAACGTGAACGTCGCACCCTGTCCTTCACCGGCACTGTGCGCCTGCAGGGTACCGCCAAGATTCTTCGCAACAATGGCGGAACTGTGCAGTCCAAGCCCATGACCGGCCTTTCGCGTGGTAAAGCCCTGCGCAAACAACTTGTGGAGGTTTTCCGCCTTGATCCCCCCACCCGTATCGATCACTTCCAATCGTGCGAAGGCGCTGCCGGTCGGCACGCCAAGCCGCAAGGTGAGACAACGCGTGCTGTCCGAATGCTCGATCATCGCGTTCTTGGCATTCGTGATGAGATTCACCAATACCTGTAGCACCTGGTGCCGATCCGTCATAATGGCAGGGATGGGGCGATAGTCCCGCACCAATTGGATGTGATACTTCTCAGGCTCAGGCATCGCCATGATCAACGCCTGTTCCATCATGTCTTCGACCGAGACCGGTTCCCGAATACTCCCCGCACGTGCGATATCTTGCTGCGACAGGATCACTTGCTTGATGTGATCGACTTTCTTCACCAGCGAGTCGAGTTCCTGTTGAATCGTCTGATGGCTTCCACTGAGAGACTCTGCGACCAACCCCAGGTAAGAAGGAATCTGCTTCCCCTTTGGATCTGCCGTCAAAAATGACTGCAGATTGTCCTGATGCTCGCTGAACAGCGCCGCAATGCGACAGACATCGCCCACCATCGGTTTCTTGAGCGTCTTGAGCAAGGTATCCGTCGAGACGTTGATACTGTTGAGCACATTCCCGACATTATGAAGCACGCTCGACGCCACATCCGCCATACCCGCTTGGCGTGAGGCATTCATGAGTTGCTGATATAATTTTTCCTTTTCGGCTTCGGCCTTTTTTCGGTGATCCATCTCGACGTGCAAATTTGTATTCGTCACCTCGAGTTCTTGGTTCTTCTGGAGAATCTGAACACGGGAGACCTCCAACTCATTGTTTGCTTCCTTGAGTTGTGAATTTGCCCGATCCAACTCCGTGACGTCGTGAAACGAGACGAGCGCACCTCGCACCGTCGATCCATCATCCATGATCGGGACTGTCGTCACGATAAACTTTTTTGCCCCTCCCTCTTCGCCTGGCAAGAAGAGTGAAATATTGTCTTGCGGCTGCTTGTCCATAATCGCCCTGGTCCAGGGATACACCTTCAAGGCCCCAGTTGAATCCGAAGACTTCCAAGCAATGGCCCCAAGGTCGGTGCCGATCAGAGCGGTCACGGACTTGCCCACCGCACGACTGAAGGTTTCATTCGTCAATACGATGAGGTCCCGTGTGTCGATCATCACCACGCCCTGCGTGAGTGCATCGAGAGCGGCTTTGACTCGTGTCGGAACGATGCCGGATGGGTCTAGTTGTCGAAGCGTGCGTTTCATGAAGATCAGATAGCCGATAAATCCCATCACGCTGACGAAGGTGAGGAACCGGACCCATGGATCGTTCAAAAACCGCTCCGTCTCCGACAGGTCGGCTTTACGGAATGCGACTTGGAGCACTCCCCACGACTGATCCCCGGCAAAGATTGGGACTTGGAGAAATTCCAGTGATGATGCGCCTCCGGATGGCTGCACCCAGATGCGAGTATGGTCACCAATCTGTGCAAGAGCTTCTCCGCTTTGAAGAAGCAGAGCCAATGAGCGGATCTCGTTATTCCGCTGAGCAAACCGCTCCATGGACAGTTTGATGGTCTCAAGCTGATGATGCTCCGCCAGCGCAGAGTATTGAACGGCCAAGGCTTCGGCCACATCGCGACGATATTCAAAGTCTTGGCGATCGTGGTTAGGAACCAGATCAACCAAGGCGTCACCTGCCAGCATGACGCTGAGCGTCAGACTCGTGAGGCCAAAACTGATCCAGACCAATGGACTCACATTCATGATAGACATGCCCTTTAGAAGCGTTTCCGCTTCTTACTCGGTTTCTTGCATGAAGAAGTTAAGACCCGGTCGATACCATGGAATTGCCTTTCTCTCGCCCTTTCGATGAAGGTCTCTCCCTCCTCACCCCCATTGGTCTTTACGCTTCAGCGACAGTAGCGTCAGATAGAGTGGCATCAAACCCGAACGCCCCTATGGGGAAAACACCGACGTAGATGTTCCGAAAAGAACCGCCATACGAGTCCCTCACAGTATTAGGATATGGATACTACCTCTGCGCTACTCCAGCACCCCTCAGCTCAAGCAAGCTCCACTTAGGCCACCTATCCCCTTTCCCCTTAGTGAATTTTCGATAACTCTTTGTTCATCATGACAAAATTATTTTTTATCCACACTTCACGGATTGTGAAATACACAGTTGTGTCTTTTTCGATACAGGATGGCATTTTATTGATTTAACACTTTACATTTAAAATCATGCTGTTATGTTAATCAAACAGTGGCACCTTAATTGCTTGTATCTTTTTGGACGAATGATGCCTTCGGAATGAAGCTCTAACGAGGGAGGACTTGTGCGGAATCAACAAACCTTAGCATCAACAGTCACCTGCTCCGGCGTCGGGCTACACTCAGGGCAATCCGCGTCAATCACGCTGCGACCCGCCCCACCAGACACCGGCATCGTTTTCGTTAATCGTAGTGCAGACGTTGATGCATATCTTCCCGTTTCCATTGAGCATAAAATCCCAACCGAGCTGTGTACCGCTATCAAAGGGAATGGGTTTCAGGTCCAAACCATTGAGCATTTATTAGCAGCTCTGTCAGGCCTGGATATCGATAACGCCTTCATTGAGGTGACGGCCGCTGAGGTGCCGGTCATGGATGGAAGCGCCGCACCATTCGTCAGACTCATTCAGTCTGCCGGCATCGTGTCGCAAGAGCGAAAACAGTCATTTCTCAAAATCATGGCACCGATTGAAATCACCGACGGATCAAAGCGGGTACGGATCGAGCCATCCCCCACTCCCCGTATCACCTATTCGATTCACTACGACCACCCGCTGATCAAGACACAGACCTACGACTATGATTGCTCGGTCGGCACATTTGAGAATGAAATTGCGGAAGCCCGCACATTCGGCTTTCTCCAAGAGGTTCAAGCCTTGTGGGCTCGCGGGCTCGGAAAAGGCGGGACACTCGACAATACAGTCGTCCTCTCCGGCGACGGCATCGTGAATCAATCAGGCCTTCGTTTTGACGATGAGTTTGTCCGTCATAAGATCCTGGATCTGATCGGCGATTTTTCACTCTTAGGAATGCCCTTCATCGGGCACATCGTCGCTGACCGGTCAGGACATGCACTCCATACCCGGCTCGTCCAGCAAATCCTGTCCCAGCCAGACAAGTGGGTGCTTCTGAATGCAGAGTCTTCAGAGGTAGCAGTGCATTCAAATCCGTACAGCACTTCGCGTCAACCAGCCGTGGCACTTCAGGCTTTGTAGACTCATTGACACTTTTTCTACTGTCTAGTGAGTTCTGGTCTGTCGGTAGGACGCACGGCGCGATCAAGAACATCGTACAGGATGGTACGCCGGGGGTGAGGAACCTCATCCCCGGCGTAGCACATCACATTGGGGTTACTTCTTCTTCTTCTTCGCTGCTGCCTTCTTCGTTGCCAAGAGTCTCACCCCCCTTCGCATTATCAAGTTTGGCCCGTGAACAGCACCCGCTAAACGGCTTGAATCAACATATCGTCTAAAGCTTCGAATGTATTGGGACCCACTTTTCTGAATCGCTTGTCGCGCTTGAGCGAGGTGGCAATTGACGTCAGCGGAGTTTTCCCTTTGATCTGCAACCCGCCTTCGATCAACCGCTGAACGAGCTCCTTTGCATGCATGGCTCGATTGGACTCCCGGAGTATTTCATAGGCGGCCTGGGGAACGCTCTTCCCTACATACTTACTCCGTCCAAGGAGAATTTCTCGAGACTGATCAGTCACGTCCATAAGCGGAACCGGGCGAATCCCCTTGGGATCATCAGTGGTAATGATTTGATTGGACAGACTGGCAAGCTTGGCCTTGTCGGCCTCAACTCGATAGAGCGTTTCAGCAAGTTCGAGATACTTCTTGATGGTGGCAATCTCGTCATCGAGCCGGCGGCGCTTCTTCTCAAGCTCCTGATACCGAGTCTTATAGGCGTTGATCCTCTGCTCAAGACCAACGAGAATGTCTGTTAACTCCTCCACAAGCTCCTCACATAAAGCATGCTTGCTTTATATCATTGCTTAGAAACCTTGTCAAGCTTTGTGATTTGAATAATACATTGTCTATTCAGTTTTGTCTCTTGCAAGCAAGTAATACTTGGATGGTTGGTGATCGTAAGGCTTGCCTTGGCAAGAGTAGCAGGATTTTTGTTGGCCGCAAGTCCGGGCGTGTTACAATCGGGCGTGCCAAGTTCTCGCAAATCACCCTCACATGACGTCTTGCTTCAAGCTGCAGTCGAAGCCAGTCAAGCAGCTGGAGCCCTATTACTGCGCTATGCCGCAACCGGCTTTCAGATCGAATACAAAAATCCCATCAATCTGGTCACCGATGCCGACCGTGCGGCCGAACAGTGCGTGATCGATCGTCTGAAGACTCGCTTTCCCGATCATCATTTTCTGGCCGAAGAGCGAGGTCGTGACAACGAAGGATCCTCCCCCTATCGATGGATTATCGATCCACTTGATGGGACCACGAATTTTGCGCATGGCTACCCAACTTATTGCGTCTCCATTGGCCTCGAATACAAGGGGCGGTGCATCATCGGTGTTGTCTTTGACCCATCCCGGAATGAATTGTTCACAGCCATCGAACATCATGGGGCGCACGTAAACGGTCGGTCCATCCATGTGTCCGACACACAGACACTCGATAGCAGCCTCCTCGTCACCGGTTTCGCCTACGACATCCGAGAAACCAAGCGCAACAACCTCGATCATTTTGTGAAATTTGCCCTGAAGGCTCAGGGGCTCAGACGGACGGGGTCGGCGGCTTTGGACCTGTGCTATGTGGCGGCAGGGCGGTTTGACGGATTCTGGGAAGTGCGACTCAACCCATGGGATATGGCCGCTGGTTCAGTCATCGCGCGTGAAGCCGGCGGGCGCTTGACTGATTTCAGCGGAAAGGACCTCTCAATCTATGGGCAAGAACTCGTGGCCAGTAACGGACGGATCCACGAGGCGATGCTCGCCCTCTTGAACCAAGCGCCGCACCAGACGTGAAACCACAGGGGATCCACACCACTTGTCCGTCACACGGATATACAATCCAACTGAGGATACGGTATGCTGTCCCTACGATTTAGCGACAAAGGATCTCATGGCACGCGCCGTTCCTCCGTCTGAACAACCAAATACCCCAGCGTCCAGTGACAATCCTGGTGACCCAACCTGGGAAGTGGAATTGCTCCGCGTCCTCGTCAGCCGCAAAGGCACACAGGTTGAAGCCCAATGGGCCATCCATCCGCAGTTGAAGCAAGACCTGCTGCCTGCGGAATGGCAAGAAGTGGTGGAGCTCATGGCAAAGGCAACCGACATCGTCGGTGAGCGATTCTCCAAGGCCCTGGCTCAAATCGACCCGATCCCTCCCGGCAATGCCTAACCGTTCCGGCGCTCGCTTTTTCTCTTCCTATCCGATCGACAGAGGAGGTGCCCATGGACTCGTACTACCATTCGCATGATTTAGGGAAGTTTGCTGAAATTGGGAAAGGCAATACTGCTTTGTGGGAAAAGTTCAAGAGCTACTACGATGCTGTATTTACTGAAGGCGCACTGACTGAACGAGAGAAGGCACTCATTGCCCTGGCCGTCGCCCACACCGTGCAATGTCCTTACTGTATCGATGCGTATACCCAGGCCTCGCTGGAGAAGGGATCCAATGTCGAGGAGATGACCGAGGCCGTCCATGTCGCCTGCGCCATCCGCGGCGGCGCGTCACTCGTCCACGGTGTACAGATGCGGAAGGTAGCCGAGAAACTGTCGATGTAAGGGCGCCGTGTCGATCAGAGATGTAAATTCTCAGGGACCGCCAGAGTGAAATACTTGCCCCGCTCTTCGTAGAGAATCCGTGAAACCATGAGATCGTCGAGGATTGGCTTGAGGATCGTCTCACTGCAATCGGTTTTGTCCGCCACTGCTGTTCGGATCTGCTCGACACTTTTCCCTGACTCGTTGCAGATTTCGATGACGAGCGTTGCCAACCCTTCATATCGTCGACGAGTCGGCTCTTTCGGATTACGCCCATCATAGATCGTGACGTAGTTCGGCGCTTTGGAATAATATAGGAAAGGCGCGTCTCCCAACTTATGCATTCGTTGCCAGCCTTCAATTGCAGCAACCAGTTCCTGATACAGATGGGGATCCACTGCCCAGTTATCCAGTTCATACTCAAAGTCGTAGGCGATCTTCTTCAGATCGACGTGCCGGGCGTCGTATATATATTCATAGGCCATGCCTGGCCCGGTGATGCGGACACCATATTCATGTGGTCTGGTGAAGTAGGGACTAAACCGCTGCAGCCAGAACTTGCCGGTTGCTTCGGGTGGCTGGAGATGGAGCAGTGACGGAATCAGCTCAAGCTGGCGTTGGTAGTCCTCATTCGTCTCTCCAGGAAAGCCCAGCAAGATATTCCACGAAACCATCACGTGATAGTAGAGGCTCCACTTGAGGCAGACGATATTCTGCATCGGCGTGGCGCCCTTGTCCATCGCACGAAGCTGATTGAGACTCAAACTTTCCAACCCCGGCTGCATGCACTTCACTCCACCGGCAGCCAACGTTTTGATCTGACGCTTCTGCAGATTGCTCTTCGTTTCAATAAACACGTCCAGATCACAATGATCTTCTGCCAGTTTGCCGAACAGATTGTCGATGTACCCCATGTCGATGATGTTGTCGACCAACCGAAACCGAACGGCATCGTAGCGCTGGGAAAGCTCAGCAATCTCTGCTAAGACCTGCGCCGGCTTCTTCGCTCGGAACTTCATGCTCTGCGCATTGAGCCCGCAAAACGTACAGTGATGTTTCTCTCCCCACCAGCAGCCGCGAGAGCCTTCATACAAAAGAATGCGATCCAGCCCCTGCGCCGTCTGACCCAGCTCTGAAAGCAGCTGATAGTAATCGTCGTAATCAGGCGGGCCAGTCTTGGTAAAATCGGAGAAGAGCGACGCATTCGGGGTGAGCATAATCTTGTCGCCCTCTCGATAGGTCACTCCATTGGGATAATTACTCTTCTTACCAGCCAGAATCTGGCGGACCAGCGGCAGGAAGCTGTCTTCCCCCTCCCCGACCACGATGTGGTCGATGAAGGGAAACGCCCTGAAATGTTCCAGCCCCATCTCGCCGTCGAAGTTGGCCCCGCCAAAGACGATCGTCACCTCCGGATACAGATCCTTGATAAGTCTGGCCATCGTGAGGCTGGCGACGTTCTGATCGAACGTTGACGTAAAGCCAACCAGTTTGTATTGCCCCCAATCGATCGACCGCAGCGCCCATGTTAAGAATTGAGGTGCAATGCGGGTGGCCATCTCCTCAAAATAGCCGATCGGCCTACCACTCTCTTGCGCCGCATGTTCGAAGACCGGCTTGAAGATCTGTGGGTATTCTGCCCGCTTCGGGTTCTCTTTAAAGAGCAAGTAAGAGAACAACCACTCGCCAAAGAGTGCACGTTTCTCGCAGATGGATTCATGCAGCTCAACGCCGATCAGGTGAGCAAACCGAACGTTCAAATGGTGACAGTCGACGAGAATTCCGTTGGACTTGAGTAAGGCAGAGAGCGTGCCGAGTTGAATGGAGGGATACTTGGCATAGCTGAACGGCATATTGACGAGCGCCACTTGTGTTCCGTCGCTCATCTGCCACCTTTCACCGTAGGTCCGACAACTTTCGTTGATAAATCACTTACCCTGAGTCCTTCGATTGACTCTGAACACGCCTCTCGAAGAATGAACTGATCATCGCAGAATGCTCAAAATGGCCATCCAGCGAGGCCGCAGCAAGCGAAGTGGTGAGGCGTACGCTTCGGTACGTTGAGCCACTGAGCGATGCGAGAACAAAGCTGGTGGACATTTTCAGCATCCTGCCCGAAAGGGCTCGAACTCTCGATCGGCTTTGGCTGCCAGATAGAAATCGCTCTCCGTCAGGCCGTTGATCTTGTGCGTCCAGATCTCAACCTTGCACTTACCCCAGGCTAAATACAGATCAGGATGGTGGCCTTCCGCCTCCGCAATCGCACTTACCTTATTCACAAACGCCAGCGCTTGCGCAAAATCTGGGAACGTGTACAGTCGCTCAAGATGTCCTTGCCCGTTTAGTACCCACCCTCGACCGAGTTCTTTCAGCAAGGCCTGAGCACGATCATTGGGCACCGGGGGTACGCCCCCACGACAGGGCACACACTTATTATCAGCGAGACTCATAATGTCCTCCTTGTCGCACGCTCAACGAACTATTCTAAAGAGGCCCTCAGCGTAGAAACAAGACGACGGACGAAGAGCAAAATCTTTGGAGCAATCTCACTCAACCTCGTCCGCAACTCCCCCAGACTTCGCCAGATCGTCCATTTTGATTTTATCGGGATTGAACTTGGTCGCGGCCTGCGTCATGCGCTCAAGCGCCTCATCGAACGACAAGGCTGGGGCACCTTTGGGACGAAACCGAATGGGATTCACACGAGCCACGACAAAGCTCTTCAGATAGGGACTGGTCAGCCCCTTGGCCTTGAGGGCTTCGACCTGTTCGACAATCAGATCATCCAGCGCTAGAACGGACTTACCACGTTGCTGACGAATGCTTAACGCCGTCATCAAGGGTTCCTGTAGAAACTCATCCACCCGCTTCAGCACCGGATGGTACGCCCCGCCGCTGAAGCGAGGGCGCTCTTCATAACAAAGCCCGAGTGTGATGAGCGCCGGCTCCTCGAACTCCAGGGCATAGGTCTCTTCCGTCGCACCATCGAGTTGGACCAGCTCCCGATACATGCGGATGACTTCCAAGGCCTTCTCACGCAGGTTATGGGCTTTCTCCGTATTCAGCGCAAGAATTTGGTACGCCACGGATGGTTCGGGAACGACAATCGCAATGATGCTCTTCGCCCCCAGCGTGCGCATAGCGGACAACCGATGATTGCCGTTCGGTGTCCAATACTTTGCCGCGTGGTCAGGCTTGGCAATTCGAACGGTAATAATGGGATCGAGAAAGCGGCCGATCTTGCCGATCACTCCTTCCAGTTTTCGCACATGTGTGTCTGAGATGTTGCGCTGGTAGGGCGTCGGTTCAACCAACTCGATCGGGAGGGCAGCCAAGACCAGCCACTGTCCGCCATACGGTTCCCTGTAGACCGAGAGAACTCTCCCTCCATCGGTTTCGATCTGCTGATGAAGCTCAGCCACAGCCCCGGGCGGTGCCGCAGCCTGTAATTCACCAGCGGCCAAACCTATAGAGCTTCCAACCGGTTTCCGACGACGCCTGGTCTTCTTAGACAACTGTGGGTTCTTAGGTTTCTTTTCAGCCATCGCCCTATGGTAGGACAGCTGCCCGAAAAAAGAAACGCCTACTGGAGGCTATCGTGTACGCCGATTAAGATGTGTGCCTGATGAGGATTCAAAAAAAGAACGGGCGACCTTGCACTGAGGTGGGAGGTCGCCCGTGACTTGGCGCTTAGGACGCCGACATTATTCTGATTTGTCGCGGCCCACAAGACCCACACGATAGTTGGGATCCTTGGGTTTCCAACCAGGGAAGACTTCGTCACTCCCAGGCGATTGCCTACTTTCTGCCCCGAAGTTTTCTCCGCTCAATGGCTGTTCGCCTTCTCGTGAAGGACGCCCTGTGCCTCAATGGCACGCCTCGCGAAGAAGTCGGTCAGCAGAATCAATGAGAAACCCACTCCGGCATCGGTGGGCCTGATGGGCCAGGTGGCGTTGTGTCGTCCATCTCCACCCTCCTCTCATAATGACGTCATCGAGAGACCTGGATGGCAGCCGCGCGGTCTACCCGATCTCTCGAACTTCGATTGATAGATGAGCCGCACTTGTTTCCTTACGCCCATTAGGAAACCTTGTCAAGCGTCGTACGACTCGCCTGAGCACCGACATAGAGTGCATAGCAAATGCCAACCAGCGCGAGGTCTTCGCCCGGAGAATACCACCGCAACGGTTGTGGGAAGAATACGCCGTAGCATCCACAGTTTGGAAGATCGAGGCCACGAAGGAGCGTGACGATGAGCCCTATGGTATAGAGACCGTTCAACATCATTGCCAAGAGTGCCCCCGTCGGCAATCGCCATCCGACAAGAATCCACGCTGCCAGCCCCCACTCGATCCCCGTGATCCCAAACGCCAACAGCCAGAGAGACCAGCCTGGGAACAGGCGATAGGTGACCAACACGTCGACAAACCCCTGAAGGTCAAGTGACTTTCCCAAGGCAGAGGCCAGAAGCACACCACCGGTCAGGAGCCGACAGCACCATGTCAGCACAATCCAGTTCATGGAACAGTCCCCGTAAATAGGAAGGAGGAGCGCGGCGACCCTGCCACACTCCTCCTTGCTTCACACCTTACCCATGACCGAGCGTCCATCACGGCACTTGACCCGCCCCCGCTGCCTTGGCCGCCCACTACACGATTCTGAGTTTACCGAAATCCACACCGTCCGGTGCTGGAGGGGTCTTGAGTTTCATGGCCTCCAATACATTCACGATGCGATCCGCGACCACGAGATTGCGGTACCATTTCCGATTGGCTGGAACGATATACCAGGGGGCGCAGTCGGTACTGGTCGACGATATGACATCTTCGAACGCCCTGAGATACTCATTCCACAACTTCCGCTCCTCCAGATCTCCCGAATTCCACTTCCAGCGCTTTTCTGGATCGGCAATGCGGGCCTTCAGCCTCTCTTTCTGTTCGTCCTTTGAGATATGGAGAAAAAACTTGAGCACAGCCGTGCCACTTTCAGTCAGCAGCTCTTCAAATTCCTTGATTTGGTCGAAGCGGCGCTTGACCGCTTTGTCGGATACCCAACCGTGCACTCGGGTAATCAAGACGTCTTCGTAATGGGAGCGATTAAAGATCCCGATGTAGCCTTTAGGAGGAACTTCACGGTGTACGCGCCAGAGAAAGTCGTGAGCCAATTCATCCTTAGACGGCGCCTTGAACGCCACCACCTTGCAGCCTTGCGGATTCACTCCAGACATCACACTCTTGATGGTTCCGTCTTTTCCGCTCGTATCCATTCCCTGCAGCACAATGAGGAGGGATCGAGTGGCGTTGGCATAGAGTCGCTCTTGGAGTCCATCGAGGCTGGCGATGAGCTTGGCTGTCTCCGCTTTGGCCTTTTCCTTGCCTTGATCGTTTTGTTTGTAGTCGCCGGTGTCATCTGGATCATACTGTTTTAACGAGAACTTGCCACCCGGTTTCACCCGATATCGCTTCACTGGCCCCTCCTTTGTGGTGGTGAGCCTAGAGCCTTAGCCTGACAATTCCACAGGAAATGCTGGTTATCGACCAGGATCGTTCAAGGCTTGGGCTACTTGGGAACACCCTGTGCGCAACGGAAACCGACGTTCGGATCCTGTTCAGTCGGATCGCCTTTGGTACGGAACGATGAACGAAGCCGATAGGGGGTGTTAATGTATGACCCGCCCCGCTGGACTTTTGCCGTCCCCTCGCTAGGACCACGGGGATTGATGGCGGGATTATTGATAAAGCTGGAATAAAAATCTTCCGCGTACCAGTCCATCACCCATTCGTAGAGATTACCGGCCAAGTCCTGGACCCCGTACGGGCTCTGCCCCATGTGGTGATCGCCGATAACCGACACCGCATCGGCACCACCTTCCTTGATCCCATAGACGGCATGCACCGGCGTCGGTGGCTCGTTTCCCCATGGATACAGCCGCTCATCCGTCCCGCGCGCGGCTTTTTCCCATTCCGCTTCCGTGGGAAGCCGTTTCCCAACCCAGAGACAGTACCCCATGGCATCCATCCAGCTCACCCAGCGCACTGGACGATCGGCATGAACCACCGGAGTCTCTTTATCAGAAAATCCCCATGGCGGCTCACTCTGAATCGCCTCGACATACTTGGCGAATCGTGCATTCGTGACTTCAAACTTATCGATGTAGAACGTATTCAGATACACTCGATGCACAGGGGCTTCATCTTCATCTCCCCTGTCGCTTCCCATGATAAACTCTCCGGCAGGCACCAACATCATCGGTGCGCCATCTTTCCCATGGAGTTCAGGAAAGGAGACGGCAGGTCTGTTCGTGGAAGACTTTCCCTTGTCTCCGGATTTGGTTTCGCCATTGGCCCCATTGACGTCCAGTGGTTTCCCCTGGACGAGCAGCGTTTCTGGTTTCACTGCCCGGCTTTCGGCCGCCGTCGCGAACCCATCGGGTAGAAATAGAAAACCCCACCCGGCAAGACACGCGGTAACAATTCGTAATGCGCCCATTTCTTCCTCTCGCGGAGTAAGGTACCGAAAAGTCATCTATAAATCCAGTCGCCAGCGGGCTGTATCCATCGGACTGATCCCGCCACAGAAGATTCCAAGAGAGTTGCACTTGGCGATCGTCCAGTGTAGCGTATGCCCCAGCATGCCTGGTTCGAGGTGTTCCACCCACAACAACTGTTCCCATCTCCTCCTGTGGTCCCTGGTCATCATCCTCGTGATGAGCCTCTCCGGATGTGGCGGCCCCTGGCGCGATACCTATCTCAAGAAAGGGGTTGGCCGGCTGACGCAAGAAGACATCCGTGAACGACTTGGTCCTCCACACACTGCAAAAACGCCTGCGCTCGGCGGAGACAGCCTCTGGACCTACCGCTTCCCGCTCAGCGAGCAGGATCTGACTTCGTGGAGATCCTCCATGCTCGGTGATGCCTCCAATTCAATCACGAGCATGATGGGTAAAGGGACGGAGACCACCAAACCGACACTCTATTGTTACCGCTATGCATTGACCTTCGCAGAAGACAAGACCCTCAAGACCTGGAACCGGGAAGAATGCGTTCCTGGTACCCGCGAGACACTGACTGCCAAATAGAGGATGCCCGTGCCTCAGAACCAATGGTTCTCCATCGATAGTGTGGTGGCGTTGGACAGTTTGAAATCGCTGGTTCTGCTGCTGACCTTGATCGTCGCCAGAACACTCATCGTGCGGTGGATTGCTGGAAACCCGGCACTGTCGATGGAGTCGAAACGTCGATGGGTGGTCACGACAAGAAATTCCGTCGTCTTCGCCTTCCTCATTGGCCTGGTCATGATCTGGGCGCATGAACTGCAGGCATTTGCCGTGTCACTGGTTGCGTTGGCTGCCGCCATGGTCCTGGCGACCAAAGAGCTCATTCTCTGTTGGAGCGGCGCGGCACTTCGGATGGGCGGCAAGGTCTATGGTGTCGGCGATCGAATTCAGATCGCAGGCCACCGCGGAGTCGTGTTGGACCATGACATGTTCGCCACAAAGCTACTGGAGATCGGCCCAGGGCAGTCCGCTCACCTGTACACGGGACGCGTCACTGTGTTCCCGAACAGCTTGCTCTTCACAAACCCCTTGATCAAAGAAAACCCCGAGCAAGAGTATGGGCTGTATACGGTGGTCGTACCGATCAAGAATGATGACGAGTGGCAACGATCGGAGCGCGTGCTCCTGGAAGCGGCGAAACTCGAATGTGCGCCGTTCATGGAAGAAGCTGTCCGGCACATGAAGCTCTTAGAACAAGCGAATCTGCTCGAGGCCCCTTCCCCGGAACCCCGTATCACCATTCAACTGCCGGAATCCGGCAAGATCCATCTGGTACTCCGATTTCCTGCTCCGGATCGGGGACGCTCCCGCATTGAGCAGGCCATCATCCGTCGTTATCTTCTCCACGTGAACAATCAGGAGTCCTTGCCTCGGGCTTAACAGAAAAGGGCCATCTTGCGATGGCCCTTCCCCTACGCTTCAGTATCGTGAACAGTTCGAGTTACTTTGGATACGACTTCGGCGGGGCAACATGCTGCCATCCCTCGCCATTGAGCGACTTGAGCATCGCCACCAAATCCTGTTGTTCGTCATCCGTCATTTCCAAGGGGATGATTGTATTGTCTTGGTGCGGATTCTTCACGCCACCCTGGTTGTAGAACTTCACGACTTCTTCCAAGGTCTTAAACCGCCCGTCGTGCATATAGGGAGCAGTCCGCGCAATTTCTCGCAAGGTCGGAGTCTTAAAAGCCCCGATGTCTTCCGGATTCTTCGTCTCCATGTATCGACCCAGATCGACCTTATTGTCGTCCCAGCCGATTCCCAAATTGTGGAACTTCTCATCCGTGAAGTTGAATCCGGAATGACAGCGCGTACAACGGGCTTTCCCGCGGAACAGCTCAAGCCCACGCTTCGCAGAATCGCTCAAGGCGTTTTGATCTCCGCCAATGTCGTACTTGTCCACCGCGCTGTTTCCAGACAACACCGTCCGCTGGAAGCTGGCCACCGCTCGACCGACATCCTGAATCGTAATCTCCCCCCCGAAGACCTCCTGAAAGAGCTTCCGATAGCCAGGCATCTTCTTCATCTTGGCCACCATTTCGTCATGGTTGGCAAACCCGTGCTCAATGGGGTTTGCAAATGGCCCGATGGACTGATCTTCCAGCGTCGCCGCTCGGCCATCCCAAAACTGTGCTTTGCTGTAGACTCGATTGAATGACACCGGCGCACTTCGGCCGCCCTTCTGGCCCTTGATTCCGGTCGACACGGGCATGCCGTCCGCGAATCCCTTCTTCGCCATATGGCAACTGGCGCACGCGATCGTGTTGTCCTTTGACATGCGCTTATCGAAGAAGATCGCCCGTCCTAGTTCAATCTTCTCTTTCGTAAGCGGATTGTCAGCCGGCACATACGTATTCGGATCCTCTAACCCCGGGATCGTCGGCAGGGTCACCGGTTCTGCCGCAAACACCTTGTGCCCCGGTCCTTCTACACCAATCACAGGGACAAGCGGCATGGCCACCACCAGTCCACATGCCAATGCCCCTATGAACAGTCGGCTCCCTGCTATCGTCTTCTGTACCATTACATCCTCCTCTCTGCACACGTTGATGTGTGTGTTGATGCCCACCCTTGGCTCACTCACTCCATCGCGCTTGTTCCAGCTGATCGTTCTCGGCCGTCATCGAGACCGTCGTGAACGCTTCACGGAACTGCGGTTTGAGCTTGTCATACCATGACTTGTCCCATCGACTCAATCGGTTGATCTTGAGCGGAAACGTCATCGTCGAGACAATCTGATGCCTGTCGATGATCCCACACATACACCATGACCCGCGGACTGGAATATTCCGAAAGTCATCCACCTGCATGAGTGGAAGATACTCTGGCTGCTGTACTTAGTCCAATTGATAATGTATTGTCCGGACATAAGCCGCGCTTATAGGCTGAAAGTCCGGGAGAACGGATGACGCTTGCTGAGCTGCAATATGTTGTGGCCGTCGCACAAGAACGACATTTCGGCCGGGCTGCCGCTCGAGTCTTCGTCACACAGCCAGCCTTAAGTCTCGCGATCAAAAAACTGGAGGACGACTTAGGCACGACCATTTTTGAGCGTCGACAGAACAAGGTAGAGCTGACTCCGCTTGGCGAACAAATCGTTCATCAGGCTCAACGAGTTTTGGAAGAAGCCGAGCGAATCAAGATCTTGGCTGCTCAAGGCAAAGATCAGTTGAATGGGCTTCTGCGGCTCGGAGTGATCGCGACAGTAGGACCGTATATCCTTCCTGATCTGGTTCCATTGCTGAACGCACGGGCACCCAAAATGCCGCTCGAACTTGAAGAAAATCTCACACAGAACTTGGCTGGGATGTTGAAGAGTGGAAAACTCGATGTCATCATGATCGCCCTTCCCTTCGAGGAACCGGGCATACTCACCGCCGCCCTCTATGATGAACCGTTTCAGGTTGTGGTCCCCGTCGGACATCCGTGGCAGAAAAAGAAGTCTCTCGATTCCCGACAATTAGGCACTGAGAAAGTCCTGTTGCCTCATGCCGGTCATTGCTTCCGACAACAAGTCCTGGAGGCATGTCCTGAACTCAGCCGCTCCGACGCAGAAGGTTGGCAAGGAAACTCCCTAGAAACCATCCGCCAGATGGTCGTCTCTGGATTTGGGATCACCGTGATGCCCTGCAGTGCCCTCACAGCCAAGTACCAACACAAGCGCTTGATTGCGATCAAGCTGGCGCAGCCCGTACCTGGCCGACGGATCGGTCTCGCCTGGCGCCGAGGCTACACCCGCCCACAAGTAGTCGAAGTCCTACAGGAAACCGTCAGAGCCTTACAGATCCCTGGTCTCAGCATGGTAGCCGGATAACCAACTTCGATAGGGTCTTCGTTCTGCTTGTTGCCCCAGAGTGCTTTTGTTAGGATGCGACAGGTTGTACTGGAGCATCTTCCGATGAAAATCGCGACGTTCAATGCAAATTCATTACGCAAGCGGCTGCCGATCGTGCTCACCTGGCTTGAGCAACACCAGCCGGATGTCCTTTGTCTGCAAGAAACCAAGGTTCAGGATAGTGAGTTCCCGTTATTGGCATTGGCACCCAGCGGGTATGCCATTACCTTTCGCGGCATGAAATCCTATAACGGCGTCGCCATTCTCAGCCGTCACAAGCCGGAGGCGGTCTTTTACGGATTCGATGATGGTGGGGAGCCTGACGACTCCCGTTTACTGAGAGTCATCATTGATGGGATTCCTATCGTAAACACCTATGTGCCGCAGGGATTTGAACTTGATTCCCCGAAATACACCTACAAGCTTGGTTGGTATGAGCGACTACGGAACTATTTTACCAAACATCTTTCACCACAGGCCCCAGCCATCTGGTGTGGCGATATGAACGTGGCACCTCGGCCCATGGACGTCCACAGCCCTGAGAAACATCTCAATCATGTGTGTTATCATGAGGCAGCCCGTGCTGCGTATGAACAGACCGTCGCCTGGGGATTCCAGGATGTCTTCGTGAAACTCTACCCCACGCGTCAACAATACACATTTTGGGACTACCGTGCGCCCAGCTCACTGGCAGCCAACAAGGGCTGGCGCATCGATCATATGATGGCGACCGCACCACTGGCGGAGAAATGCGTGAAGGCGGATGTGGATGTCGAGCCGCGACGAGCGAAAGAACCTTCCGACCATACATTTTTGTGGGCAGAGTTTTCGATCTGACCGCGCACGCGACACCCACTCCATCCGAACTGCCGATTCCACCGTTACTCGGTAGGGCGGAATGGAGAGTCCCTTCTACGCGGCCTTCGCTCGCATGTGGTTGTTGCGATTCAGCTCGATCAATGGGTCAATGATCAAGCCGCAATTCAGGCAACGAAGGATGATGGTACTGGAAGACACCGCTGGTTGACGCTCTTGAATCATCAAGCCTTTGCATTTTCGACAGGTCATGGAGTCCCTCCTCCTGATAATGACGACCAGTCTCTCTTAACACTGAAACATTAACGTCGTGTTAACGGTCAGTTAAAACTATCTAATGTTCTTTCCTGTCTCTTTCTCTAAAACGGGAGTTCTTTCTCTGTTTTCAAAATCTTGCGCGGAATCATGAGCGACTGATTCACACATATCATCAGACGACTTATCATGCCCTCTCATGCAGCTCCCTACCAATGTTCCGAGAGAACACAGCGTGCAGCCCTCTTGCAGAG
>CABVSA010000026.1 GCA_902500805.1 uncultured Nitrospira sp.
ACTCGCTTGGGGTGCGAGTGGTCGTGGGTTCAAATCCCGCCGCCCCGACCAGTTTCCAGAGTCTTGAAGGGATGAGGGAAGAACACGGATCTCTACGTTCCGTCGAAGCTGCCTCCGGCAGCTTTTTTATTGTAATCCTCCCATGCGTATCCTAGTGACCAACGACGACGGCATCCAGTCTCCAGGGATTACAGCCTTGGCACAAGCCTTGGCGGCCATCGGGGAAGTGTGGGTTGTGGCTCCGGATCGGGAGCGCACCGCCGTCGCTCACGCCGTGACCTTACACAAACCATTGCGGGTTCACCGCGTAGCTCCCAGGACCTACACCGTCAACGGGACGCCGGTTGATTGTGTGAATCTAGCCCTGCTCAAGCTGATGCCGAAACCTCCGGCCCTCGTCGTGTCCGGCATCAACAAAGGTGTCAACCTTGGAGACGATGTCATGTACTCGGGGACTGTCTCTGGGGCAATGGAAGGCACCATTCTTGGTGTACCTTCACTGGCGGTCTCACAGGAAGGGCAGGGCGCGTTTCGCTTCAATATCGGGGCGACGTATGCCGCTCGTGTTGCCAGGCTTGTGCTGGACCAAGGTCTTCCTGAGGAAACCCTCTTGAACGTCAATATCCCAGATCGAGCTTCGGCCAAGATTCGAGGAGTACGGATTACCTGTCTGAGCCGACGACGCTTTCATAATCCGATCATTGAAAGGCTGGACCCGCACGGGCGCACATACTATTGGATTGCCGGCAAGCGTATTTCATGGAGCCGCAGTCAGGATGCGGATCATGAAGCAGTTGAGGAAGGATATGTGTCCATCACGCCAATCCGTTTGGATAGCACCCACCACGAAGTGGTGGAGCAATTCAGAGCGTGGGAACACGTGCTTGCGGGGCGAGGCCGCCATGCCGCTGTTCGAAAGTCGAACCGTCGTTCAACAAAGCAGGTGGGGAGATGATCGGAGGTTTGATCGAGTCAATCATTGGTGAACTGAGTCGATTCACCATCGCCTGCATCTCGAGGTTTGGGTACGGGGGGATTCTCTTCACGATGGCGGTTGAGAGTGCCTGTATCCCTCTCCCGAGCGAAATCATTATGCCATTCTCCGGGTACCTCGTTATGACCGGAGAGTTTACAATGTGGGGTGTCACGCTGGCTGGTGCGGTCGGCAATGTGCTGGGCTCCATCGTGGCCTACTATGCGGGAGTCTGGGGAGGACGACCCTTTGCCGAACGCTATGGTCCCTATTTCCTGATCTCTCACCATGATCTCGATGTCGCCGATCGCTGGTTTGCCAAATATGGAGAGGCGGCCGTCTTTTTCGGCCGAATGCTTCCCGTGGTGCGCACGTTCATTTCGCTTCCGGCCGGCATCGCGAAGATGAACTTTCCACGATTCGTCCTCTTCACCTTTGTTGGGGCTTTGCCTTGGTGCTACCTCTTGGCGTACATCGGGCTTCGGATGGGTGAACAGTGGGAACATCTGCGGGATTACTTTCATCAATTTGACATCGCTATCGGACTCATCCTTGCTGCAGCCATAGGCTACTTCCTCTGGTCTCACTGGCCGAGACGACGAACAAGTCCTGGGGCATAAATTTCATGCTCAAGCTCTTCAATACTCTGACCGGTCGGCAAGAAGTATTCGAACCGATCGAACCGAAGAAAGTTCGGATGTACGTCTGTGGTGTGACGGTCTATGACTATTGTCACATCGGTCATGCGCGCAGCGCGTTGGTGTTCGACGTACTCCGTCGGTACCTGGAATCTTGTGGCTATAACGTGACCTTTGTGAAGAATTTCACGGATGTCGACGACAAAATCATCAAGCGAGCCAACGAACAGCGTGTGTCTTGTGATGCGATTACGACAAAATACATTCAGGCCTATCACGAAGACATGGGTAAATTAGGAATCCGTGTCGCGACAGAAGAGCCAAAGGCTACGGAACATATCGCCGACATCATTCAGCTCACAGAGCGATTAGTCGCCAAAAGCTTGGCGTATGCCGTGGAAGGCGATGTGTATTTTGAGGTCGCAAACTATTCAGAGTACGGACGGCTATCGAAGCGACGACTCGAGGACTTACAAGCCGGCGCCCGGGTAGACGTGGATGAGCGGAAGCGTCATCCGATGGATTTTGCCTTGTGGAAGAGTAGTAAGCCAGGTGAGCCGGCTTGGGAAAGCCCCTGGGGGGCTGGTCGCCCCGGCTGGCATATCGAATGTTCCGCCATGTCGATGCAGCATCTCGGTGAAACATTCGACATCCATGGCGGCGGCATGGATCTCATTTTCCCGCACCATGAGAACGAGATTGCGCAGTCGTGTGGCGCGACGGGAAAAGAGTTTGCACGCTACTGGGTCCATAATGGGTTTGTACAAGTCAACCAAGAGAAGATGTCGAAGTCACTGGGAAACTTCTTCACGATTCGGGAGATTTTTGAAAAGTCAGAGTGGTCGGAGGAAGTGATGGGGGAGATTCTTCGATACTTTCTCCTTTCGACTCATTACCACGGGCCGCTAGATTTTTCCGATCAAGCATTGAAAGAGGCCAAGAATGCCTTGAATGGGTTCTATGACCTCTTTGGTCGGTTAGCTGAACCGGGTGTAGGTACAATGCCGAATCCGAGCTTAACGCAGGCGATAGAGCGTTCCAGGGTTGGTTTTACGAGTGCCATGGACGATGACTTAAATACCCCTGTGGCGATTGCTGTGTTACAGGGGCTGCGGAGCGATGTAAATAAGATGGTCGATAAAGGCCTTTCAATTGAAGGCCGCAAGGAGGCTCGACAGGAATTTCGCTTGCTCGGCGAGAGCCTAGGGCTCTTCCAGGCGGATACGTGGCAGTTCGGCAGTGCTATAGCAGAAACTCTCCCAATCAACCTTGACGGAACTGCAACCGTCAGACTTGTTCTCAATGAAAGTGACATTGAGAGAATGTTAATAGAACGCAGAGAAGCACGTAATCGAAAAGACTTTCAGCGAGCAGATGAAATCCGTAAGTCACTCGCCGCTCAGGGAGTCATCATCGAGGACAAGCCCGATGGCACCAGCCGATGGAAGCGCTGACGCTCAAGAAATTCTTTATGGTCTGCATGCCGTCCGGGAAGCACTGAAAGCCGGAGGCAGGCCACTCCAACGGCTCCTGGTTATTCGAACCGACAAACAATTCACGGATCTTATCCAATTGGCCCGATCGCATAGGGTCCCCGTTCATATCCAACCCATTAGTTCTCTCGACCGTCTGGTTCCAAACGGCAAGCACCAAGGCGTTGTTGCCTTTGCCGCGGCCAAAGCTTATCAGACTCAGGAGGAGATTCTGGATCGTGCCATCCAACGGCAGGAACATCCCTTATTAGTGATCCTGGATGGAGTCGAAGACCCGCACAATCTCGGTGCCGTTCTCCGAACGGCGGAGGGGGCTGGCGCACATGGTGTCTTTATCCCAGAACGAAGGGCCGTAGGGCTGACGTCGGTGGTTGCCAAAGCCTCAGCCGGTGCGATTGACCACATGCCAGTGTCGCGTGTGACAAACCTGAGCAGGCTCCTCGACTCGCTCAAAGCCGCCGGAGTGTGGATCTACGGCGTCACTCCGTCGGCGGAGAAAGTCTTTACAGATGTTGACTATCGAGGACCAGTTGGATTTGTCCTGGGGGCCGAGGGGACTGGAATTCGATCAGGCGTGGTCCAGCACTGTGACGAGTGTGTGCGTATCCCGCTTCGGGGCAAAGTCCAATCCCTAAATGTCTCGGCGTCTGCGGCAATCGTCTTGTACGAGGTCGTGCGACAGCGGGAGCAGGACAACTACGCGGCAGGTAGTTCAACGGACTCGGAGCGCACCCCCCTGGATCGCCGTCTTCAGTAGTTGAGCCGTATTCGACACGCGCAACTTCTTCATCATGTTCGCACGATGGGCTTCGACGGTCTTCACGCTGATCTTCAATCGCTGACCGATCTCTTTATTCTTAAAGCCAGCCCAAATCAACTCGAGAATTTCCTGCTCCCGCGAGGTCAGGGATTCCGGTCGGCGCGGACGTGGCGGAGGTTGAAGATCAGCAAGAGATTTCCGAGGGCGAGCCTTTGCACTTGTCTTAGCCATGATGTTGAGTTCTCCTTTGATCGTACGCAGTTTCAGGTATACTCGAAGTCAATCGTCTTGAGATGGCGGCAATTATGGGGCGTTGCCTGACAAAAGTAAATAACGGCAATTCGGCCCTAGTGGGGTTGCTAGGTAGGGAAAGAACTCTGAGCAATTATGCATGACAGCCATGACCTCTTCCTGCTGGTATTTGGTGGTTTCTTTGGGGCTGTCGTTGGAAGCTTTCTCAATGTCTGCATTTATCGATTGCCGAGGCACGAATCAGTGGCCTGGCCTGGGTCGCATTGTCCAACCTGTTCTCATGCGATTGCCTGGTACGACAATATCCCAATCCTGAGTTATGTGGCATTGGGCGGCCGGTGCCGACAGTGCGGGGTGCGTATTCCGTTACAATACCCGGCGGTGGAAATACTGAACGCTCTTGGGTATGTGAGTTTTCTAGGAGTGTTTGGATTGACCTGGAGCACAGCGGTCTACTTGGGGCTCTATTCCGCGCTCCTTGTGGTCGCGGGAACCGATCTCTCCCATAAAATCATCCCAAATGCGATTACATTCCCAGGCATTGTGCTTGGCTTAATCAGCGCTGGTACGATTCTGCCGCTTGGACTTGTCAACGGAATCATCGGGTTGGTCGTCGGCGGGGGGATTCTCTGGCTGCTTGCTTGGGCCAGCCCATACCTCTTTGGTAAGGAGGGAATGGGTGGAGGAGACATCAAGCTGCTCGCGATGATTGGGGCATTCTTGGGATGGAAACCGGCGGTCATGACGATTATGTTAGGGTCATTTCTGGGATCGGTCGTCGGGGTGACCCTCATCGCGTCAAAGGTGATTAAGCGGGAGGACTATATCCCCTTTGGGCCGTTTCTCGTCTGTGGTGCACTGATCTCCCTCTTCTTTGGGCAGTCACTCCTTGACTGGTACGAAAGTCTATTGACGGGATAATGGCTCTGCTGGCCGATCCCAAGCGATTCAACTGTATCTTTTCTGTCGAGAACTGTATCTCTTCGGTTTGGTGGTTCGCATTCTCCCGATGATTCCCCCGCAGGTGTGCTTCTCTACGCCCTCGTCCTTCCGGAGCGAAAGTTTCTCTCGTTGTTTCAGTAGCTTGCGCTAGTCCAATTCATACTGCCCTCGTCAAGAACACTGCCCACATCACGCTGATTTCAGAGCGGCACGAGTCTTGAGATACCGCTACGTCAGTCGATTGGACAGAGAACTAGGGAGAAAGACATGACGCAAGAGGGGAAGACGGTAACTGAACTCCTGGTCGTTATCGGTATCGTCGCTATCGTGGTGAGTATGGCCCTGCCCAACTTGATGAATCTCAATTCCCGCACTCAGGTTCGCTGTGCCGCTGAAGAGATCGCTTCGGAACTCCGTCTTGCCAAACAATTAGCCCTTACTCACCACGATCGCGTGCGGGTTCTCATCGACCTGAACCAGCGCGAACTTGTCACCCAGTTTGTCCAGACTGGGCTCACGCATCACGTCTATCGTTATCGCGACAAGCAAGTGGTGATCGAAGAGCCGAGCGGGGGGGCGGAGATCCTTTTTCACCCAAGCGGACGGTCTGCCACGGCGACAACGATTCATCTCAATGGCCAAGCGGGTCTGAATCAGAAACTGACCGTGAGTATCACAGGTCGGGTATCCATCCTATGAAACAGGCGTTGAACAGTCATGGCATCAGTCTGGTCGAGGTCATGGTGGCGATGGTGATTTCTGGAATCGCCTTGATGGGGACGCTGGGTGCGGTAGAGATCTCTTCCAGGTACGCTCAGCAGACGGTGATGAACAGTCGGGCGTTAGAGTTGGCGCAGGGGAGGCTGGAAGTGAAGCGTTCTATTCGATGGCAGTTGCTCCTAGAAGACGACCTTGATCGAGATGGCATTCCCGAGACCCCTATGACTGATGACGGCACAGGCTTCGACGTTGCACCGGGCGACGGCATTTATACCGCCATGTACGAGCGAGATGGAATAACCGTAGTCTGGACGATCGAGACAGATCGCCCCGGACCCCTGAGTGCAATCGGTCTGGTTAGGATTCATGCGGTGGCATCCTATCTGGGGCGGAACAAGGAGAAGCGAGAGATTCACATGGCGACGATGCGGGCGAACCCAAGTTATGTGGGGCAACGATGACTCTCAGTAAGTCCATTTCCAACTCGACTCAGCAGCCATTCATTTGTGAGCCGATAGTCTGCCAGTCTGGGTTCACGTTGATCGAGTTGATGCTCAGTCTGGGCATCGGCGTAGCAGTACTGGCCGCCACCTTGGATATCTTCACTGTGGCTAAAACCCATGCGGATAAGCAGTTTGTAGCAGTCAAGCAACAGCAAGATATGCGACTTGGACTGGAAGTCTTCGAGCAGGAAGTTCGACTTGCCACGGCTGACTCGATCCAAACTGCGGATCAGGATCAGCTTCTCTTCCATGCGAATCTCGGGGCACTTCGGACCAATACAACCGGCACGCTTCTCCCAGGGCAGTCCGTCATTGCGGTGCAGGATGGCAGCGGATGGGGAACGGGGAAGACGATTATGATCTGCAGTTCTACGAACTGTGAGTCACATCGGCTCGCACGAGCAGGGCAACGAAATCAGCTGACATTGCTCGAGCCGATCGAGGCGACCTTCCCTGCGGGAACAGCGGTGGAGGTTCGCAATCGGGTTGTGTATTACGCAAAGCGGGACGAGAACGGAACCACGCAACTCATGCGCATGGTCGATGGAGGAGCGAGCGTGATGATCGGGCGTCTTCTAGATTTTCGGCTGTCCTATTGGGACGACAGGGGAAAAAGAACAAGCACGATCCCCCACGTGAAGCGGGTCGTCATAGAAATCCATTCCGAACAACCCCGGGGCGCGATGCTGCGGGATGTCACTATTCAATCATAAGCGAGGAAGAGCACCATGTCTCACCGAATTCTCACAGGAAACCAACAAGGGATTGCGCTCCTCGGAGCGATGGTCATCGTTCTACTGGTATCACTCTTAGCGTCAGCCCTCTTCAGTCTATCCGGGCAGGAGGTCGTCAGTGCTCGCGCGGGAAATCAGGGGGCCGTCACTCAACAGCTTGCCGATGCGGCAGCCGAACTGGCAGTGGCGTGGTTTCATGATCTACAGTCGACCAGTAGTCACCCGCAGCTTAGGATTTTTCGGGAGAAGCGACAGCGTGATGGAGAGGGAAAGCCGTCTTTTTTTGACCCCAATGGCCGTCCGCAGTTTACAGGGACCAGTGAACAGCCAGATGTCGCGCTCCATATGGAGAATCCTGCGGACGAACGGGTCTTGAACGATCCGGAAGTCGGCGTCTTCCGCGCGATGCGCCATTTAGGGCATGTCGAAGAGGTCAAGGTCTATGCACCATCGAATCCTGGCCTGTTGTGCACTGTAGATGCCACGATAGCCACAGAGACAACTCCCTCGGTCAGGCACTCCATCTTGCTTCAGCTGGGCGCCTTGAATCTTCGCCCGTTGAAGGCTGCGGTGCAAGTGGCCCGACATCTAGGAGAACTCCGGCAGGGCAATGAATCACCGATCAGAGTTCATTGGGGTGAGTTGCGAGTGGGGGAAACTCTCGTGGTCAGTCATGAGAACGATATTCCGACCAAAAGCGGGATGGCACCGGTAACGGGACAGAGCTATGACGAGACGGCGCAGCGAGAAGATCGCTGGATGGAAGCGTGGGTTGGGGGACAGGTCCTGGTGAGTCAACCGGATCCAGATCAGGCGCCGGGCCTGCCATCGAATATACACGACGGACAATCGCCGATTCCGGGGCTACGGCTGGATCAATGGACCTACGAAGAACTGAAGCAGATGGCGAAGCGCTTCGGGCGCTATTTCGCGATTGACCGAGAAGGGCTGCTCTATCCGCACGGTATGGTAGAGCCGGGTCGAGGACTTTCGCCAGATGAGGTGTTGAAGTCTCAGGTGCCGGGTGACCAACAGGGGTTGGTCTTCATCGATACGCTGGACCAGCTGCCACCACGCCTGGACAATCTTGGAGTGCTCCGCTTGCAGGCCTCCTATCTTGAAACCACGATCGTGATGCAGGGGCATATCCACCTCAATCCCCGTGGACCTGGGGCTCTGATCAAGGCTCTCAGCCCGCCCTGGACCGATCTCAATGGGGCCGTGACTCGGACGCCGGTTCAGCTCTCAGGGATTCAACTCAACGGTGTGCTGTATGCGGCCGGCAATATCACGGTGACAGGAAAAGCCAAGGCGTATGGCGCAGTGGTCAGTGGCGGGACGATTACCGCAACAGATTCACGAGGTAGTCTCGAAGTCTGGTACGACCATGATATCGGACAGGGGTGGTTTCGAGGTTTGCCGGTTGTCTATCGCGCTCCAGGGACATGGGTCGCCAAATATTGATTTGCGAAGGTGTCCTCATTCTATGAGGACGAATCCAAAAACGTATTCTAGTTGTCGCGACACAAGGAAGAGCTACAATGATTGCACAAGCTGCTGGAACACAGAACAAACGAGAAGTCCTTTCCGTCTCGACACTGAAAAGACCTCCGATGAACAAGGCACCTCGAAAAAAGACTATGGAGCGGAGTCTCCTGGATTGTATTGCGTATCGGGGGTTGCTCAGCCCGCTAGAATTGGATGCGGCAGTGGAAGAATCCCTCTCCCGAGAAGTCGATCTAGAGACTGTCCTCATCGACAAATATCGTCTTTCTAAACCAGCGCTCGGGTCAGCTTTGAGTGAGTTCTATCAATGTCCCTATGTTCCGTATGACGAACGGACCATTATTGATCCGGAACTCTTAAAAAACCTCAGCTTCGACTACCTCAGGAGGAATTCGTGGATTCCCATGAAGCGTCAGGGCACAGTGCTCGACATCGTCACCAATGATCCTCACGATCTCGAAAAGGGATTGGATATTCGCCGCGCATTTCCAGGGGCAACGATTCGATTTGCCGTCGGGCTTCGTCGGGACATCGAACAATACCTGCTTGTTGCAACAGGCCAAGCAACCGGTGGCTCAATCACGGATATCCTTGGAGAACTAGTTGATGAAGCTGGGAGCGAGCGGCACACTGAAACAGAGCGGGGAGAGATCGATGAAAATGACTCCGCCATCGTACGGCTGGCAAACCAGATTATTGCTGAGGCGTATCGGCTGGCGGCCTCGGACGTCCACATCGAACCCTATTCGGACCGGAAAGAGACTGCGGTTCGATTCCGAGTCGATGGGACCTGTTTTACCTATATGAGGATTCCGGCTACCTATCGGCGAGCCATCGTCTCGCGTTTAAAGATCATGGCCAATTTGGACATCGCCGAGCGGCGGAAACCTCAAGATGGAAAGATTCGGTACAAGTTGACAAAGGACCGCGAAATTGAATTGCGGGTGGCGACGCTGCCGACGGCAGGAAATAATGAAGATGTCGTGCTACGGCTCTTGACCGCCAAGGAAACCATGCCGTTAGAAGCGATGGATTTTCCTGCTGACGTGTTACAAACCGTGAAGGAGCTGTCTGAACATCCACATGGCATTTTCCTGTGCGTGGGGCCGACTGGATCAGGGAAGACGACGACGCTTCACGCGGTATTGAAACACATCAATACCGATGAACGGAAAATTTGGACGGCTGAAGATCCCATTGAAGTGACCCAGGAAGGGTTGCGGCAGGTACAAGTGCATCCAAAGATCGGATTTACCTTTGCCTCGGCGATGCGTGCGTTCTTACGAGCTGACCCGGATGTCATCATGATCGGAGAGATGCGCGATAAGGAAACCGCGGACATTGCGATCGAAGCATCCCTCACCGGTCATCTCGTGATGAGTACGTTGCACACCAATAGTGCGGTAGAAACCGTGACACGACTGTTGGATATGGGGTGCGACTCGTTTAACTTTGCTGATGCGATGTTGGGTGTGCTCGCCATGCGGCTCTGTAAACGTATCTGCTCCCACTGCAAGGAAGAGTACCATCCGACGCAACAAGAATTTGACGAGCTTGTGCAGGGATATGGGGCAAGACAGTGGGAAAAGCTGGGACTCACCTACACCGAGGATCTGAGGCTTTGTCGTGGGAAAGGGTGCGAAGTCTGTAATCAGACAGGATTTAAAGGAAGAGTCGCACTGCATGAACTCCTGGTCGGCTCAGAGGAAATCAAGAATCTCATTCAAGGTCGGGCCCGAACGGCAGAAATTCTTAGTGTGGCTATGCGAGATGGGATGGTCACCCTGTTGCAAGATGGGATTCAGAAAGTACTCAAGGGACTGACGACGTACCGCCAAGTCCGGGCCGTGGCTGTGAAGTAGCTGAATGCGTCGGTGCCTGGTCAGGCAGTGTGTTCGAGTACAGCGACAAACGAACCTAACCGGTTCGCCATTTCTGGTGAGATCCGGATAAATTCCAACCCGCATCGTTGCTCCGAAACCCACCGAACTCCAGCGAGTTCAATTTCGATAGGCGCATGGTTCTCCGGCAGACTAATCCATAACGAAAGATAGGATGAGACAGATAGCGGTTGTGCTGTCATCACAGCGCAGCCTTGTCTCGAGAGATTCAGAATCGTCCCCTCCGCTTTGTAGGTGTGATTGCCAAATGTACATGGAACTTGGATGGCAAACCGTCGAAGCTTTCGATTGTTTTTAGACATCATGGATCTTCCACTGTGTCTGATGATGGACGACCTGCTGCTCCAGGGGTGCTAGGCATTCCCTCACGAGCATAGCAGGTACAATTGGCATCATCCTGCCGCCACTTCCAAAGTGGCTTCTAATCGGCAGGTACGAAACTGTACAACGCTTCAGCCGAAAATTGTTGCTCCAAAGCACGAAAAGTGACCATGTCCAGGCGCTCTCAATGGAAAGAGAATGCCGTTAATTCGAGAGGTTAAGTATGGGGATAAGGCCATTTGAAACGGCATGCCCCTTGCTTTGTCCTCCAGCCTAACAGGGTGTCTCTTAAGGGGAATCTCATAATGACTAGTGGCCTGTTACGCGATGCCAGGGGGTTTACTCTGATAGAGATGGCAGTTGTCGGTGCCATCGTGGGCATCACCACCATGATCGCCGTTCCGTCCTTTACGCAGTGGAAGGCAAGGTATCAGATGAAACAAGCTGCAACAGAGCTGGCGGGCAATCTCAACCTGGCACGCGCGGCAGCGATGAGCAAAGGAGCCGGCATCACGGTTACGACAGATATGGAGTATGGAAGACCCACGGTGAAGTTTGGCGGTGTATTTCCCCCGGTCACCCTCAATGAGGGGGTGGCGAATATTTCAGCAACAAACGTTGGATTTAATATGTTCGGGTTACGGGCTGGTGGGGGTTCAACCAACACACTGATTACCTTAACCCCGACACATGGGGTCGCGTATTCGGTTGCGGTGACTCCTTCAGGAAAAGTCGACTGGTGTCCCAAGGCAACCTGCCCGTAACGGGACGATTCGCGAAAGTGACTGTATGAACCATCTGCAAACAATCAGAAATGATGGAGGCTTTACCCTGATCGAAGCGGTCATGGCGGGAGCCGTCCTGGCCATCACCATGTTGGGGGTTGCAGGTTTTCAAGGGTCATCGCTTGCGAAGAACGCCCAGTCAAAAGACACCACAGTGGTAACGAATTTCGGCGTCGAAATGCTGGAACGTATACAGAGTAATCGTCAACGAGTCTTGGACTACCATAACATTGATACCACTGCCTCAACGCCCTGTCCGCAGACCGCGGATAAGCGACAAGCTCTTGCGGACTGTCAGCAGTGGCGAGCCGCTCTGATAGCCTCCAACATAAGCGGTGTGCGAGGGACTGTATCGGCTATCCTCAGTGACCCTGCTCCGACGTTGGGTGTGCCGAGCCTGAATCGTAGCAATGTCGTCATCACGGTCACGTGGAATACGTCAGCTGGGAGTGGGACGTCCATGCAGTCCAAGACCATGACCTTTCGGACGGTCGTCGCTCCAGAATGACGGTGCGGGAGATTTGAATCGATGAACACTGATCAAGCCACGAGGTATCACCGAGGTTGTGAAGACGGCATGACGTTGATCGAGTTGATGATTGCTGCCGCCGTGGGACTTGGGGTTATTGGTGCAGCCTTGTCCATGCTGGTCATGAGCCAAAAGGCCACCACGGTCAACGAGCAAGTGGTCGAGACTCAGCAGAATGTCAGAGTGGCGATGGAAATGCTGGCTCGTGATCTGCGGCTGGCCAGCTATAACTATGTAGGGAATGTGCCAGGCGCGCCGACTGTCGGGACATGCAGCGTGACCAATGGCACCTTTTCCCGTCCGGTCGGTTTTCGCCCCGTGGATCAGAATCCTACGGGCGCTGATACTGGCCCTGATAGCATTTCGATGGTCGTGCCGCTCCTCACGGATGTCGTCACACCCTGGGTGCTCTCAGCCAATGTGGGAGGAACAGGAATCGATCCGGTCCCGTTCAATGCGCTTCCGATTGCCGCGGCGGCCATTACGGACATGGTCAGTCAAGGGTTGGTTGTCGGGTCTGTCGTCTCCATCGGTGGAGGGGTGGCCAAGGCTGTTGGCACGATCAGCGCAACCTCCCTCACACTCTCCAGTAGCATCGACGGGAAATTTCCCGCCGGGACACCGGTCTATTTACTTCAATGCGTGACCTACGCAGTTGGAACCACGACGGCTGCATGCGGGACTGGGAGCACTGCATGCCTGACCAGAAACGGAGTGCCCTTGGTCGATGGAATCGAGGACATCCAATTCTCCTACGGCTGCGATGGCTGCAGTACTGCCGCGCCAAACCCCTTATCGCCGGATGGAGTACTCGATGAAATTGATGGTGTCAATACGACGAGCCCGCCGTCGATTACTGACTTTGTGACCAATAGTGCCTGGAATCTGCCACCGATGTCGCCTGAGACGATTAAACAGGTTCAGATTAATGTGGTCGGGAGGCAAATGACGCCGGACCAAGGATTTGGGGAACGCTATACGGCGGGAGCCAATACAAGCGGACCGGTCATCATGAGCGATCATAACCCATCAGCCGATACTGGGTATGATGCGTCGACCTATTCGAAGCTAAGGCGCAGGGTTGTGACCAGAGTGATTCAGCCAAGGAACATGTGAGGGTAGGCACGATGAGATGCAGGGAGCAAACAGGGGTGCGACGAGCCGGTCAAGACAGAGGAGATGAGCGAGGGGTCGCGTTGCTGACCGTGATGATCATTATGCTTCTGATGGTGGTATTGGCGATCTCCGCTATCACCGTCACTGGACTAGAGACCAGGATGTCTGGGTTCGTCAGTACCAAGGAAGCGATGTCGGCAGCTGCGGAGGCTTGCGAAGGGACGGCAGTAAACATTATTCAACAAACGTTGTATTACTCAGAAATAAAATCTGAGTTTCTGAGCACCGCGACTCCCGCGGGGCCGATTCCGGCTGCGAACAGCGCCACCCTCTACAGTGAAATTTCTGGTCAACCACTCCCTCCTCCCGCAGCGGCAAACACGATTGCAGAAAACTACAATGACAACGCCGCATCTGCGCCGAACCTGACGATCACAAGCATTCCTGGGCTGACGGTGAATGGAGATATTGATCGATTGTTCAAGCGACGGAAAGAAGGTGCAGGGGAGCTTAAGGAGATTGTCTATCGCATCACCTGTATCGCTTCCAACGCAGCCGCTGCGACGACGAGCACGGTGACGTCCGTGTATAGCTGCACCGTCGGTGAAACCTGCATGAAACAAATCGGAGCTTCCTAGGAGGTGGGATGATGAACAGGGCGAGATTGCGGAAGGGCTGCGTGATCGCAGCGTTTGTTCTGGGGATTGCTTCGCCAATCGTCACGCCGTCCGCCGGTGGTGAGCCGATACCCGTGGCCAAGCTGGCGACCTTCAAGATGGGAACGGTCGATGCTGTGTACACGTCATCGATCCGGATCAGCGGGACGGATTACCGAGTCCAGTCTGATGCGAAGATCATGGATCACAAGGAGAACGAGGTTCCCTTAGAAGAAGTATTCCTGCGGTCTGAGGCGAAGTTTCACCTGAATAAAATGGGCGAGATCGATCTGATGGTCGTGATGAGACCTCAGTGATGCGGGAAACGCGATGTGAGTCTTGAAGAGAGTTCTCATCAACCTTGCGCCTTCAGCAACGACACAAGGTGTGCGGCTGAGCGGTAGGAGGACGACATGACGAAACGATGGACCATGAAGACGTGTGCGACCATGACATTCGTCGCCATCGGAGCCTGGTTTGTGCCGAACGTTGGGCAGGGGGCTGTGCCGGTGCGTGTCAACTCAGACTATACGGCCTCGCCACCGTTCGTCTCAAACATTGCCACGCCAAACATCCTGATCGTGATGGACAATTCTGGCAGTATGGCCAACCGGGCCTGCGAATCCGCGAGCTGTGGAGTCTTGTCGGACGGGACGACGTCGACGGTTACGACCTTCGTGGCCACCACTCGGTACAACGGCTTTGCTGATCCCTTGCGCTGCTATGTCTGGGACACCACCGACAACCGGTTTGAGAACGGTGCGGTGAAAACGGCGCTCAATACTGCCTGCGGGACAACGGAATGGGACGGCAATTTCATCAATTGGGCCACTTTCCGACGATTCGATGCGGTCAAGAAGGCTATGACGGGCGGCAACTGCTGGCACCCGAGCGCATCGCCGGTCCGCAATGCGGATGGGACCTGTAAACCGTCGGGCACCCCCTCATTGCCGACTGTCAAGGCGCAGAACCTTGGTACTGGGGATGAGACGACACCGGCAATTCCCTATGCTGGTGGCACCGGCAATACGACCTATGTCGGCCGAATCCCAGTTGCTGCGCATCCGGGAAGTCCAGCGAATATCTACGTAAAATTCGAGGCCGATGGTGATCTGTGTATCAATGACGATAGTAGCGGGAGCTGTCCGGATAGCGACGGCTTTGCTGAAATTGAGCTAAACGAAATTGCCTTCGCGATGTATAGCGAACCCACCGGGGTGATTCAGCAGATTGGAGACAAGGCTCGCTTCGGCCTCGCTGTCTTTAATGGCTCGAGTTCCGACAACGGGATCCAGGTTTTGACGGGAATCGGCTCTCGGCAATCGATCAATTTCAACGGGACCACGGTCGAAACGTTCAATACGAACACGGCGGCCATGGTTGATTCGGTCGATGAGGCCTATCCGACAACCTGGACGCCCCTTGCAGAAAGTCTGTATGATGCGGTTCGATATGTGGCTCAAATCAACTCCGCCTATTATCCAACGGCTTATGCGTATCCCATTGCGTTTTCCGGGGGGAGCTCAAATGGCGTCGCGTTTCAAGGCACTGGTGCCGGGTCGATCGGCAGCAGTGAAGTTTCCGCATTGATATCCGGCGAGACCTGTCCGTCTGGCTACATCACCAGCGCTTGCGGTCGTGATCCCTACTTCTTTGGGGCCAATCACACGCCGGCCTGGGCGAGCACCTCACAAGTCGTCAATTGCTGTAAGACCTTCATTCTCATCTTCACGGACGGAGAGCCGACACAGGACCAGACTATTCCAACCGGGCTGCAGGACAATGCCTACAACGGTGTCGATTGCACGAACAGTGATGGTGCCGCACCGCCTCGTCCGGTCGACGGGACGTGCAATACCCATCCCAATACATCCTTCGCTAACTTATTAGGAGAACACAAGACCGATTATGCCAGCAGTGGTAGTGGGTATCTGGATTCTGTGGCCTTGTGGGCGCACACCAATGACATGCGTCCCTGCAGCGGGACCGGTGATGGGACAATTGCGGTGATTGGTGTGACTGGTCACTGTCTGCCTGGCACGCAGAACGTCACGGTCTATACCTTCTTTGCATTCGGGACCATCAACGGGCGCGGTCTCTTGGCGCAAACGGCTCGATTGGGAGCATTTGATGATGCTAACGGAAACGGAATTCCGGATACCGGAGAATGGGACAAGGAGAACAACTACACCGGGGCGACCGGCGCGGACGGCATCCCCGATGCCTATTTTGAGTCGTCCGACGTCGACGACATCCAGGACAAGATGCTGGCCACGCTCTCCAGCATTGTCAGAAAGAGTTCGTCCGGTGCGGCGGTCTCTGTCTTGGCCACCTCTAGTACCGGAGAGGGCGCGCTTTATCAAGCCTATTTTTACCCAAGCACGCTTGAGGTGGCGACCAACAAGGATGTGACCTGGACCGGGTACACCCAAAGTCTCTGGGTCGATACGTTCGGAAACATGCGTGAAGACACAAACGGAGATGGGAAACAGGATTACAAGGTCGATTTGATTATCAAGACGCGTCTCGATCCTGCAACCAGCATTGTGTATGTCGATAAATATAAGGACGCTGATGGGAATGGGATTGCGGACGATACGAACTCAGATGGGGTCATCACCCAGACGGATTGCTACGAGTGCGGTAAGTTGCTCAGTGATATGAAGCCAATCTGGGAGGCAGGGAAACAGCTGGCGCTGAAGGATGCGGATACGAGAACGATTCTGACGTGGGTCGATTTAGACAATGACAAGGTCGTCGATGCGGCGGAGCAGATCGCTTTTACTGCGGCCAACTCCGCGACGCTGAGTCCCTATCTTCGGGCTGAAACGACTCCGTCCCCGTACACAGCCAATGCCATCATCAATTTTATCCGAGGCTGCGAGCAGGCGACTTGCACTGATCAGGCCAGCTTGCGAGATCGGCGCCTCACGGTCGGGACCAGCGCGCTCAAGACATGGAAGCTCGGGGATGTCATTAATGCTCCCCCCACGATCGTAGCCGCCCCCAGGGATCGCTATGACATTATTGAGGGCGATCCAAGCTACACGGACTTCTTTAAAAAATATCGAAAGCGTCGGCAAGTAGTTTATGTGGGTGCCAATGACGGGATGCTCCATGCCTTCAACGCAGGGTTTTACAATCCAGGAGACGATCCAAGTACCACGATGGAAACCGAACATGGTTGGTTCACCCGCACGCCGACCAACAACAGTAGTGGCCCATTGTTGGGTGAAGAGCTCTGGGGGTTCATCCCCTACGAGCTATTACCCCATCTGAAGTGGCTGACGCGGTCGGATTATCAGCATGTGTACTATGTCGATATGCCACCCGTGGTCAAAGATGTCAGGATTTTTGACAATGATACAGATCATCCAAACGGGTGGGGTACTGTGTTGATCGGTGGGTTTCGATTAGGCGGGAGCTGCGGTGTCTGTACGCCCGGAGGCGGAGGCCCACCCATGGGCGTGACCATCAGCGGGACCGATCAGTATTTCTACAGTGCTTACTTCGTTTTGGACATTACCAATCCGGAAGTCCAGCCAAAGCTTCTGTGGTCATTCTCCGATAGCAGCCTCGGACTTGCGACCAGTGTGCCGACGGTTGTGCGAGTCAATCCATTGACCGACTTTCACGCCGACAATACCAATGCCAAGTGGTTTCTGCTCGCCGGGTCCGGGCCTACCGGATACGATGGTCGTATCACGCAAAGTGCCACCGTGTTCGCGATTGATATGAAGACAGGACCAGGGAGTGGCAATAGCCTGGTCAGTAGCTTTCCGGTCGGGACGTGGAGTTCATTCATCGGCGATATGACCGCGTTCGATCGAAATCTCGATTACCGAACCGATGTCGTGTACTTCGGGCGGACGATCCAGGATAATACTCCCACTGTCGGTCCACCGTGGAGAGGCAAGGTCTATCGATTGACGATGGGCTCGACTCTTCCATTCGGCGGGGTGACAGGCCCTGGGTCCTGGGGCGTCGCAGATAGTGGAGACCGAGTACCGACAGAAATGCTCGACACGATTGGCGTCTCATCGCCGGTTGAGATGGGTCCTGTCCTGGCTGCACCAAGTATTAGCGTCGACGATGCCGCAAAGGCCTGGGTCTTTGTCGGCAGTGGTCGGTACTTCGGGGCCGCAGACAAAACCGATAAGTCGACACAATATTTTGTCGGGATGAAAGACTCCGTCATCAACGGGGGTTGCACGCAGGTGAGTTGGGGGTCCTGCACGGAGAACGACCTGGTTGATGTGACGACCGCGACGGTTTGTATCGTGGGATTTGGAAACTGTGGACAAACATCCGGGACAAACCAAGTGACTGGGGTGACTGGAGTGACAACAATGGCCGAGCTCATCACTCTCGTCGGGACGAAAGACGGATGGGTGACCACACTCCTGCCGGTCACAGGGCCTAGCACGACTGGACCTGGAGTGGGAGAACGGGTCTTGAGCGCTGCCACGGTCTTCGGAGGCATCGTGTTTTTCCCAACCTTCACACCGACGGACGATATCTGTTCCTCAACCGGGAGCAGTAGTTTGTATGCGCTTTTCTATAGGACAGGTGGTCCCCATACGTCGCCCATCGTCGGCTCGACGGCTGGAACCGGAGGGATCGCCACTGTGAATAAATCTACATCCCTAGGTAACGGATTGGCGTTTGGAGCAGTTCCACACGTCGGTTCTGGTTCCGATGGAACCAGTCCGTTCAAGTTGTTCATCAATACCAGCACCGGTGCGTTGGACGGAAGGGATGTGAATTTGGCGATTGATCCAAGAGCGCACTTCGCCTCATGGATCAATATGTAACCGAGCAGAGTGGAATGTGTGAGGCAGGGAGGGATTTTCCCCTCCCTGCCTTGTTGGATAACGCCCCCATGGTGCTTGTTTTCCTAGCCGTATTGACTGCCTTCGCCGGTTGTTCACGGACTGACGACAGAAATTCTACGCCAGTCACTCAGCGAGCTCCTGACCAGGCTTTTTCCTCCGGAATCAGAAACGTCGCGATCGTTCCAAACCCAATGGCTCGAGCCACACCGCTGGCTGTCTTGATCGAGAAGCACGGGGTCGAAGGAGAACCGTCTTCCTACCGATATCAATGGTTTGTGAACAAGATCGCTGTGCAAGGCGCGACCGCGTCCTCGTTCGATCCGTCTACTCTTCATCGGGGTGATCGGGTCCACGTAGTCGTGACGCGTTCCGATGTTAAGGGCGAGGGTGCGGTATTCGAATCCTCATCTGTGACCGTCCCCAATGCTCCACCCGTCATTCGGAGTGTCGCTCTCGAACAGGAGATCACATCGGCAGGCAGCCGCCTTCTGGCGAGGGTAGAGGCATTTGATGCCGATCAGGATGACATCCAATTTCAGTTTCGCTGGTTGCGCAACGACAAGGTCGTCTTGGAGGGGGCAGAATCTACAGTCGTGTTATCGGAGCTTGCCCAGAGCGACATCGTGGCAGTGGAAGCGATACCCTATGACCATGACGGCGCCGGGAAATCGCTCCGTGCAGCGCCGCTGGTCGTTGGCAATAATCCTCCGAAAATTCTTTCCGTCCCGATGATGATGTCTAGCGGGGAATTATATGAATATGCCGTTCGAGCAGAAGATCCCGATGGAGATCCGGTGTCGTTTGAATTGGAGGGTGGACCGAGCGGGATGACGATTGATCGCGCTGCTGGACAAGTGGTCTGGAGGCCGGGTGCCGGCCTCAGCGGTACACATCATGTCAAAATCATCGCAGCGGATGGAAAGGGAGCAAGGGCATGGCAAGAGTTTGATGTATCCGTGCCGACGACGCCACAATCTCCGTAAGCACTGCCAGTTATTCACAAAATATGCAACACCGTTCTATGTGCCTGCGATTCATTCTCTTGTTCGTGCGAGGCGTATTTTGATAGAGTGAGCAGGAGAGAGGATACAAAGACTGGGTGTGCGTAAGCTCAAACTACGAGAAGGTACCAACACTGCCGTCCTATTCGGTTATCATGACCGTCATCTCAAGCTGATCGAAGATGAGTTGGGCGTGCGGCTCTCCGCACGGGGTGAAGAACTGACACTCGATGGCCTGCCTGAGGCTATCCGCCAAGCAGAGCGCATTCTTCTTGAACTTGCTTCCCTGACACACGAAGGCATCGCCCTCCAAGCGGAAGATGTCACCCACGCCCTCACCGCGTTGCGTCGGACACCTGAGGCACCCCTCCGGGACCTTCTCGATAAGTCGGCGATGATCGTCACCAAGAAACGGTTCATCGGTCCAAAATCTCCGACTCAAAAAGCCTATATTGAAGCGATCGAGCAGCATGATATCGTGATCGCGATCGGACCGGCCGGGACGGGGAAGACGTATCTCGCCATGGCTATGGCTGTGAGCGCGCTCCTGAATAAGGAAGTCAGCCGGATCATCCTTGCCAGGCCTGCGGTCGAGGCGGGAGAAAAGCTTGGTTTTCTGCCTGGTGATATTTATGAAAAGGTGAACCCCTATCTGCGGCCGCTGTACGATGCCCTCTTCGATATGATGGAAATGGAGCGGGCGAATCGATTGATTGAACGGGGTGATATCGAAATTGCGCCGCTGGCCTTCATGCGCGGGCGAACACTGAACGATTCATTTGTTATCTTGGATGAGGCACAGAATGCAACGGCAGAACAAATGAAAATGTTTCTGACGCGGCTCGGCTTTCATTCGAAAGTGGTCGTTACCGGAGATATCACACAGGTGGATCTGCCGAATGATCGTGTGTCAGGACTCATTCAGGTGAAGGACATCCTTCAGAACATTGAAGGCATTGCTTTTGTCTACTTTGATGAGAAGGATGTCGTGCGGCATCGACTGGTGCAGGCGATTATCAAGGCATACGATCGTCACCAGGCCGTGCACAATGCTGATCTGCGAGAACCGCGTCCATCGTCCCAGCGCCACCATCCTCGCCCACGTACCTCTCCCACGATGGGAGCGTCACCCTCGGCTGACACAGAAAGTTCTGGTTGATGGCCGTCTATTTTCGTGTGAGCCTCACCCGGCACCACGTACGGCAGGTACAGTTGGTCGAATTGGCTCAACGGGTGCTGTCGGCCGTCGGAGAGGCGAAGTCGGATCTCAGTCTCGACCTCATCGGTGATTGGCGCATGCAACGACTCAATCGCGACTATCGAAACCGGGATCGTACGACGGATGTGTTGGCATTCCCCATACGTGAAGCCAATATGCCCAAGAAGCTATCCTGTCGTACAAGCTTGCTCGGTGATGTCGTCATCTCGTTGCCGACGGCCATTCGTCAAGCCAGAGCGGTGGGCCGGTCGATCGATGAGGAGTTGGCGATACTCTTGGTGCATGGGGTGCTTCATCTGTGCGGCTACGATCATGAACGAAACGGGCGCGAAGCGGCACGGATGTCACGTCGAGAGCAGGTCGTTCTGCGTCGCATCTCTCCGATCCCTCACGTTGTGACCCTCCGCGCGCGACAACGGATAAAAGGCGGCTGACCATGGGTTGGTTCCAGCGACTAAGCGACGGTCTTGGCAAGACGCGGCATGTGGTCCAGCAATCACTGGACCGTTTTCTTGGGCGCACTCCCGACCAAGAATTATTGGAGGAACTGGAGTCTTCACTCCTGGCGGCTGATCTCGGAGCTCGAGTCGTTGACCGCCTCATGCGAAAAATCAACGAGGAAACGCGTGGAGTTGAGGCGAAAACGACGGAGGGGCTCCAGGGGGTCTTGAGTCGAACGCTCTACGGGGTCTTGAAACCCGTTGCAGAGGTCACACTCGATCGTCTCATCACCGAGGGCTCCGTGCCATTCGTCTTCTTGGTCGTTGGTGTGAATGGGGTCGGCAAGACCACCACCATTGCCAAAATGGCACAACGGATGGTGCAGTCAGGTCGGAGGCCGTTGTTGGTCGCGGGAGATACTTTTCGTGCGGCCGCGATCGAACAGCTGCAGGTGTGGGGGGATCGGATCGGCGTGGAGGTTGTGCGTCAGCGCCATGGTGCTGATCCTGCCGCCGTGGCTTTTGATGGCATTGTCGCAGCAAAGGCACGTAAGGTCGATGTGGTACTGATCGACACCGCGGGACGACTGCACACAAAGTCAAACTTGATGGATGAATTGCGGAAAGTGAAACGGGTGATCGGTCAGGAATTGACCGGCGCGCCCCATGAGGTGCTGCTGGTGTTGGATGCGACACTCGGCCAAAACGCGCTGGCGCAGGCACGTCAGTTTCGCGAGGCAGTGGGAGTCAGTGGACTTGTGCTGACGAAGCTGGATGGAACGGCTCGCGGTGGGATCATTGTGGCGATCGCCGAAGAGCTGCAGATTCCCATTCGTTTGATCGGTGTCGGAGAGGGCGTCGAGGATTTGCAAGATTTCAATGCCGAGGCTTTTGTCGCGGCATTGTTCGGGCAGACGGAGAACCGTTCGTAAACCACGCAATATCTTCTCTCATTCGCACTTCTCGTGCTACGCTTGTCCTCGGCAAGTAGCCTTTCCTAAGGACGAGGGCAAACAATGACCAAGCTCCTGATCGTCGACGATGATCGAATGAATTGCGACCTCCTGCAAGATTTGTTTAGCCGACAGGGGTATGACGTCATTCTCGCGACGAGTGGAAAAGAAGGGCTGGATCTGTTCCGAACGTCCAACCCAAAAGTGACGCTACTGGATCTTCGTATGCCGGAGATGGATGGATTAACCCTGCTGAAGGAGATCCGTGCCATCGACCCTCATGCGGCGGTGATCATTTTAGGTGGGGGCGCAACCGACGTGCACGAAAATCAAGCGCGCGCTCTGCGGGCCACCGACTTTATACGAAAAGGCTTGTCACTGGACATTCTTGTTGAAGCAGTCAATCGGAACTCCAAGCTTCCGAGTCCCTCGATAGCCACACAACCTCCGTGTCTAGAGGGAGAGATAGGGCAGCAGAGCAGGGAAACGGTCCTGGTAGTCGATGATGAACCCCTCGTCTGTGATCTGCTTGTCCAGTTTTTAAATCTTCGCGGATATCATGCGCTTGGTGTGAGAAACGGACAGGACGCTCTTCGGCTGGTCGATGAGATACACCCGGATGCAATGTTGGTTGATATGATCATGCCGGGGATGGCGGGGATCGATGTGCTCAGAACCCTACGGGAAAGAGAATATCCCGGTGGCATCATCATCATGACCGGAAGTCACAACGAGGAGCTGTTGGGAGAAGCGTGGAGCCTCGGTCCCCATGAATTGCTGGTCAAACCGGTTGACCTCGATCGTCTTTTGATGGCGATCCAGCTTGTACTCGTCTGCCGCGAGTGTTAAAACGCTTCCTGATGTATATCAGGACACAGGCGTTGCCCCTCTACCTCATCACGCTGCTCTTGGTCGGCACCGGTGAAGCACGGGCTGCGGTCTCCCCGGCCGATCACGAGATTCCACTCCTTCATCATCACCTCTCCGTTGAGTTGATACCAAACACACATGAAATCACGGTTACCGACCGGATTGAATTGGAAATTGAGCCGAACCGTCCCTCCCTTACCTTCACGCTTGCCCCGACGTTGCAAATCGAATCAATTAAGATGGGAACAACATGGGCGTTGGATACCGAAGGAATGGCCGTATCATTCGCCAGGCTGCGTTCCGGCGAAGCATCAAGTGAGCAGGTGACCGTGATTCTTCCACGAGACTATAGCCGGAAGATGACTCTGACCTGGACATATCGTGGGTCTCTCAATGATCCACCGAGGGAACCTCGTCACTTGCGATTCGTCACGCCGAGTGAAACGGCTGGTCACATCGGAGAGGAAGGGGTGTATTTGAGCGGGGAAACTCAATGGTATCCGGATCTTCCCGGGTCATTCGGAACCTATCGCATGACGGCTCAGGTGCCGGAAGGATGGACGGTCGTTGCGTCCGGGCGGAAGGAAAGCCAAGTGACGAATGGCGGGAAGGTGTCCTCGACCTGGTTTGCCTTGGACCGATCGGAAGCCTTCACGCTGGTGGCGAACCACTTTGTGACCAAGTCACGGGTATGGCACAGTGGCACCGGGCAGCGGATCGACCTTCAGACGTATTTCCTCGCCGACAATGCTGCGTTGGCCGATGAATATCTCGATGCCACCGCACAGTACCTTGAGGCGTACGTCAGGATCTTGGGAGACTATCCGTTTGAGGCATTTGCCGTAGTCGAAAACTTTTTCGCCAGTGGGCTTGGGATGCCCTCCTTCACCCTCCTTGGCAGCGGCAGCATCAAGCGACACTATGTGCAACCCTATGCCTTAGGCCACGAAATCGTCCACTCCTGGATCGGCAATTCCGTATTTAATCGCGATGACGCGGGGAATTGGGTTGAGGGGTTGACCACCTATCTGGCGAATTATTATTGGCATGAAGTAGTTCGCGATGATCGCCAAGCCGTGGAGCAGCGTCGCATGATGCTGCAGAGCTACAATCTCTATGTCCAGCCGGAGGACGACTACGCAGTCTCGCAGTTTCTCAGAAAACACGACGAGAAGGATAATGCCATCGGGTACCAAAAATCGGCATTTGTGTTTCATCTGCTGCGGCAAGAAATCGGAGAGGAACCGTTTTGGCGTGGTCTTAAGACGTTCGTCAGGGAATATCGTAATCAGCCGGCGGATTGGGTGGCGATCGAAAAAGTGTTTTCTCGAGAAAGTGATCGGAACCTGCGATGGTTCTTTGAACAATGGGTCCATCAATCCGGCGCACCGGTCATATCCCTGGGAGATGTCCGAACTCGTCGGGTGACGGGAGAGAGCGGCAAAGAATCCTGGCAGTTATCGGTTGAGATTCAACAGAGCGAGGGACCTTTTCGGATGGCGGTCCCCATCCGCATCGTCATGAAGGAGTCGACCGAGAGTCGGTTAATCAAGATCGGTCTTTCGCCGTCGAGTGTCGTTGAATTTGTCCTGCCCGATCAACCATTGCGGGTGGAGCTTGATCCAGACCTGATGACGTTTCGCCGATTGACGAGGCGGCAGTTGCCGCCGATGCTTAACGGCTATGTCACGGATCCTCGCAAAACTGTTCTGCGAGCATTCTCGGATGTGGCCTCTCCATTGAAACAGATCATCTCGCGCATTGCCGATCAGGAGCTGCCCGAATCCAAACGGTCGATGAGTATCGTGTCGGAGGAGTCTGCGCTCCCGCAAAAGGGGTCGGTTCTGGCTCTGACTGGTGAAGGTCAGCCTCAGCCTGTTTCCAAGCTCGTGCGAGATTCTTGCGGAGACGCGGTTGATCTTCGGGCGACGGGTTTCCAGATCGATGGCCAAGCCTACGAAGGGCCGAAGATGGCCATCCTTTTCTCCTGTCATCGCACACAGGTGCCGGGTAGCGTCATCACGGTGTTGTATGGCGTCACCCCAGGCGCAGTGGAGAAACTATCACGCTTTCTATTCTATTATGGGTGGCACAGTTACGTGCTCTTCCAGGATGGGGTCGTCACAAAACGTGGCATATGGCAAGAAACACCGGACGTGAAGGAGGTACGGGTTGATGCGACGTCGTAGGATCGAAGGATTATGGGTATGGGGGATGTGCGTTGTGATGGGGTTACCGCCATTCGCATTGGCCGGTGATCAGTCTCAGGATCCTATACCACAGACCCGCTCCATGGAACGTCATCTGGCTAATATCCGACAGCTGACAGTCGGACGGCAAAACGCAGAAGCCTATTTCTCCTTCGACGGGACAAAACTGATCTTTCAATCGACCAATAATTGGCCGAACGACTCGCGGGGGGCCACGCATAAACCCGCTGACAACGGTTTGGGATGTTATCAGATGTATGTGTTGGACTTGGACAGTGACACGGTTCGTCTCGTCAGCACCGGGAAGGGGGCTACAACGTGTGGGTACTTTTTCCCAGGTGATCGGCGAGTGCTGTATTCTTCCACGCACGCCGTTGGGAGTGACTGTCCGCCGAAGCCGAAACGGGATGGCGCCTATCGTTGGGCGCTTGATGACTACGATATCTACTCCGTTCGGCTTGATGGACAGCAGATGCAACGGTTGACCACTTCGGGGGGCTATGATGCGGAGGCAACCATCTCCCCTAATGGGAAAATGATTGTATGGACGTCGGTCAAAGATGGAGATCTCGATCTCTACACGATGAATATCGACGGGACCAATGTGCGGCGGTTAACGGATGATGTGGGATACGACGGTGGCGCATTCTTTTCTCCGGATAGCACCAGGATCGTCTATCGCGCGGCTCACCCAAACGATCCAGCCGAAGTGGCCAAGTACCAAGAGCTGTTGGCCCAGCGGCTGGTTGAACCGGGGCAACTTGAAATATTTGTCATCAATGCGGATGGATCACGCAAGCAGCAAGTCACCTCGAACGGGGCGTCGAACTTTTCACCCTATTTTCATCCCGATGGGAAACGCATTATCTTTTCTTCCAACCTCGAAACGAGAGGAGAAGGCGGTCGCCCCAGTTTCCATCTGTACCTCGTACGTGATGACGGAACGGAGGTCGAACGGCTCACCACCGAAGGGCATTTCAATAGCTTCCCCATGTTTTCCCCGGATGGCAAACGCCTCGTTTGGGTCTCCGATCGAAATACGACAGCGCGGGGCGAATTCAACGTGTTTCTTGCTGATTGGGTTCCGTAGGCTGCGGTGATCCTCTATGAGTAAGTGGTAGTGAGCCTCAGCATTTCAGGGCGGTCAGTTCAAGTTGCAGCTCGATGAGTGTTCCGTCGCAACCATCCCATCCTACGGCTGCAGCGCTCGCCCAAGTTGGTTGTTCTTGCATGGCCTTAGGTATCAGCCTGTTCGGTTTGGCCCGGTTGGATCTGCCGATCACCAAGTACGTGCGTTCGGTGACGATCCATCTTCCCTGGGATCAATTGACCGTTCCCTGGATGGCCTTCACCAGCAACTGGGGAGATTGGATCGGCCAAGGGTGGCGTCTCGTATTCTTGAGCCTCTTTCTGCTCGCCATGGCTTGGGCTTTCGAAAAACCGCATATCACCCGTGTGGCGGTTCAGACGTTGATCGCCCACGGGATTGCAGCCCTACTTGCCAATGTGCTGAAGCACCTCATCGGCAGGCCTCGCCCGAAATTTGTGCATTCGGGAGACTGGCAGATGAGCTTCTCGTTCGTCTCCGGACTCGACTCCTTTCCATCCGGCCATAGTACGGCAAGTTTTGCCGTCGCAACGGTGCTGGCCAAACGGTTCCCCGTGGTTGGACCGGTTTGTCTAGGGATCGCTCTATTTGTGGGGATTAGCCGTGTGCTGCGGGGATCGCATTTCCCGACCGATGTGATGGGAGGGGCCGTCATCGGGATTCTCAGCGGTTGTGTCGCGGCGGCCCCATTGCGGCAATGGCGCTCCTCATTGCAGGAGGGGTTGCACTATGCCGCAATCGCCGTTTCAAGCGTGCTCGGTGTGTTGTGGACTTTGTCTCACCGGATGGAAGATGGAATGGCTGGGCTCGTGCTTGTGGCGGTAGGAACTATCTCCATTGTCGGTGGGCTGTGGGGTAGGAAAGATTATTGGTTCAGGGGCGCCGGATCGAGTCACCATACATGGCTGGCGACTGCTTCCATGCTTCTTATGGTTTTCGGGATTGCTGCCATGACGACATCGCCGCTCGTGGCCGGTTCCGCCGGCTGTGTCTGTGTGGCGACCTGGTTTCGGAATCGCATGCGCTCTCACGAGCCAAAGGCGCAAGCTACAATCCGGACTGTTCTTAGAGAAGGCGCCGTTCTCGGGAGTCTTTGTCTTGCCCTATTGACGCTCGCGACTGCGCGAGGAATCCTGCCGTTTCAGTAATCCTCTCATCGAGTGCTATTCGTCTGGGCGATGCATCGTGAGAAATGGGGAGCGAAGCGTGGAAGTGTCAATCCGACGAGAGGCTAATGGCTCAACGGCTTGGATGATTGAGGGGGAGCGGCATCGATCCCCTGAGGCGTTTCGATGACAAGCTGATTGCTGAGCAAGAGAAAGCCATACCGTTTGAGAATGGGCTGAAACCCTGCCGCTTCTTTGGGCAACGTATCTTGTAGGTATTCCGGCAACAGAATCATGATGCGCCCGTCCTTGCCGAGAGCGGTACGCAAGCGGTCGAGCTCATTCGAAGGGATGAAGCTCACAGTTCGTCGAGCGTAGAATGCAAAGGAGGGACGGGTTGAGCCAAAGGCGATGAGTTGGTCCGTTGGTTGTAGATTCAATCCGGCTGCATACGCGAGTTCTTGCGGCGGCGCGATGGCATAGCGGTTGAGTCCGGGAACGATGGTCAGGATGGCCACGAGGAAGACACTTGCCAGTGCGCCTCCGGCCACGCCAAATGCGAGTCCACGCTTGTCGTCATTCAGTCCGAAATATCCGACCAATCCCATGGCCAGCACAACGATCGTTGCACCAGCATATGGTCCAGGGCCCAGATCGAACTGGGTGGCGAGAGGGAACTCTTTCACCATTTTCTCTGAGAATTTGGAGAAGAGGGCAGGCGCGCATGCAAATCCGATCGCGAGGAGATACCCGACACCCATCAAAAAGTGGATGGAACCGCGCAATCCCTTGGTTGACGGATCCTGTAACCCCTGAGTCCAATAGGAGGCCGCGAGGATCGCGCAGGCGGGAAACAGCGGGCCGATGTAATGAGGCAACCGAGTAGAGGAGAGGCTAAAGAAGATAAACACGCCAACAATCCAGACACCCATAAACCAGTTCAGTTCGTCGTGAGAAGTCTCCGCTGTCCTTGACTCAGGCAGTGCGTGTGTCTGGTTCTGCTCTGAGCGGAATGCGCGCCAAGTGGCGTAGGCGTGATAGAGCCCGGCAGGCAGGAAGCTGCTCCAGGGATAGAACCCGAGCAGCAACACGGGAACGTAGAACCACCAACCCACTCCATGTCCCTCCATCGGAGCGAGAAAGCGGCCTACTGTATGAACCTGTGCTTGCGAAGAGTAGGCATCGCCGTGGATCAGGAACATGGCTGCGTACCAAGGACCGGCCAGACTGAAAAAGAGCAGAGTGCCGGCAAGAGGAACACCCCGTTCCCAAAAGAGCCGCCACCGTTGCGTGGCCGCGAGGTAGAGGAGCACCGTGATCAGCGGAACGGCAAATCCTACCGGCCCCTTCGTCAAGGTAGCCAAGGCCATGCCAACATAAAATCCCCATATCCAGTGGCGACCTGAGCCTGGTTCCTGAAGACCGAGCCAAAAACTATAGAGCGACAGTGTGGTGAAAAAGATCAAGACGCTATCGGTAATGGCCATACGTCCGAGCGCCAGGATCTCGATATTCAGCAATAACATGAGAGCGCCATACAACCCGACTGTTGGTCCTCGCAGCTTGGTGAGGAACACGTAATGCATCAGGATCAAGGCAACCCCGAATAGAGCGGATGGAAACCTGGCTGCGAACTCATTCACCCCAAAGAGGTGGTACGACAGCGTCATCAGCCAATAGACGAAGACCGGCTTGGCGACACGGAGTTCTCCGTTGAAGGTGGGGGTGACTAAATCACCAGAAGCGAACATTTCGCGGCCGGCTTCGGCATTGCGGCCCTCATCACGATCCGTTAAGCCCATGCCGCCGAGGCCGATGAAAAAGAGCAGGCTGGACAGGAGGAACAGCAGAAGGAGATGTATGGGAGGAGGTGCGAGTCGATCCATCGTCAGGGTGGTCGTTACCAGTGGGTAAAGAGAAGCATTAGCACGTGGTCTGTTTTCAAGCCTCTCATGTCTGCGACGGAGACTGGCTCTTGGTCTGATCTGCGCGATGAATCAGGACAAGATTCCGCACATAGACGACTGAGCCGATGGCCTGCCCGGAAATAAATACCGGGTCCATCCGATAGATGGCATAGGTGAGCGTAATCAGCCCTCCAATGAGACTCATATACCAGAATGAAACGGGCACACGGCTCTCCGCATTCCGCTCGGATGCAATCCATTGCACGACCCAACGGCCAAAAAACAGAGCTTGGCCGAAAAAGCCGATGCCGAGCCAGAGGGTTTCAGTGGTCATGAGGTGTTTGGAGGGAGATGCTCATGGTCTGTTCTTGCAGGAGCGTTTTCAGTTTGGCGGGGTTTGGTTGCTGGTTACGGAATTTGTACTGGATCACACGCTGTTGCATCCATCGTACCGCGATCAGATCATAGAGAGACTTGAAGAGGCGGTTACCCATGCCGTACTTGGATACGCCATGCATACGGGCGTAGTGCCGGACTGGCACTTCCGTGACCGTGAATCCATGCATCAACGCGAGGGCAGGGAAAAATCGATGCATGCCCTCGAAAAGCCGGATTCGCTCCAACACCGGACGTCGGAACACCTTGAGCGGACATCCTGTATCATGGACCCCGTCATGTGTGAAATGGTTTCGGAATCGATTGGCGATCAACGACGAGAGTTTTTTAACGAGACCATCCTGTCGCTGTTGTCGCCAGCCACACACCACGTCGTGCGTCGCGGTATGCGGAAGCAATTTGAGGATATCTTCGCTGTCCTGCTGGAGATCGCCGTCGATCTGAACGATGATCTCGCCCGACGACTGATGAAAGCCGGCTTCCAGCGCGCAGGTTTTGCCGTAATTACGGTCGAAGTGAAAGACTCGAACCCGTTGGTCTGCTTTGGCCAATCGGTCTAATTCCTCGCTGCTGCCGTCGCTGCTGCCGTCGTCGACGAAAATAATTTCGTACGGACGGGACTGTGAGCGCTCGTACGAATCCATGACTTTCGTCAGGCTGGCGACGAGAGGGGGCAGGTTGTCCCGCTCGTCCTTGATCGGGACGATAACCGAGGCCCAGGGGCTTGATGGCGGTGTCATATTCAGCAAAGACTCGCGCGGCTGTCTGAGGTGACGCTAGGAAACACAGCATTCTAACGGAAGGGGGAGAGAGGGTCAAACGCGTACCGAAAAGAGGTTCGACGCGGAGCGTTAATCGGATTCTGTCCCAGACGCGACAATGGTAAACCGCATGGTGCCCATGAGGCTCATCTCATTGATTTGTTCACCCGTATGAATTTCGACTTTGTATCGACCAGGCTTCCACCCTTCATTGGGCGGCGACAATCTGAGATAGCCGCTTTCATCCTCTAAGGCGATATGCATGGCATCTTCACTCACAATGGTCCCCGGCGAGAGCCCTGCCACCTGTTCGGGCATGCAACGGCCAAATACCGTAAAGGCCTGATAGTGTTGATGCAGTGCAAAGACGATCACAATGGCGGGGACATTCGCAGGGAATCGTTCCGTCGGGTTGATCGGCACGATCTCATGAGTGCGCTGGAAACCCAACCGCTCCTCAAAATCCTCCGCCAAGGTGATCGAACGGAAGAGACCTTGTGGAGGAGCATTAAAGTCGTAGGTCCTGACGTCTTCTGTGCGGTTCTGGAACTCAGAGATCGGCACGTTTTCCGTGAGCGGGAACTCTTCGCCTGTCACGACCGTTCCCCAAGGGAAGGACGCCAGCATCACTATGGCGGCAACGGTTGATCGGTTCGGCCTCATATCCGTCTGCTACACCCGCCGATGTTGTGCTGTCAAGGAAGTGTGGAGCAAGCAGCCCATTGCGGCGTTTTCCAAGCATCTGTTAGGATTTCCGCCACTCTTCGTCCGATTGCTCGATAACCTTCAAGGTGGTGATGGAACGATATGTTGCAAGACGCTGATGCCCTTCCGCAACTGATTGGTGAATACAAGCCACTCGACCAGTGGCAGACGCATCTCAACCAGATGTTCTATAGGTTACGGGGGAACCAACTGCGATCGTACTATCAAACCTTTGCCTCAGCGGATTTCCGTCTGGCACATGCGCTAGCCGCCGATTACTACGACCGTGTCACGAAGCGTGAAAAAGCGTCGGGTGCCAGGCGTCAGGCATCAAACGAGAATGCATCGGAGTCACCCCTCACCGTAGTAGAGTTGGGTCCAGGCAATGGGAATCTCGCCGCTTGCTTTCTCAGTCATCTCAAAGTGCTCGACAGACAAGGCGCAATCTATCCCCGTGTGCGGTATGTCATGGTGGATTGGGAGCAGCCGGTGTTGGATGGCGCGTTGGCCCATCCGGACTTGGTCGCCCATCGGGATCGTGTGGACAGCCATTGCGGTTCAATTGAGCATCTCGCGGGCCTGGTTGAGAGGAGTGTGGATCGTATTTTCTGCAATGAGTTGTGGAACGATCTGCCGACGAAATTGTTCGCCAAACACGGAGGGGACATCGAAGAAGAGTATATCCGTCCCAACGTGAGCGAGTTTCTTCATGCCCAGATCCAGGATTGGTCTGGATTCGTCCGGGCGTTTCAGGAGCAGGATCTTGAGGTGGTCAAGACCTTCCCGCCGTTCCTGGATGAGCTCGTGTGGGAAAAGGAGTATCGGAAAGTCGAATGGAAGGATGTGCCCTACAGGAAGACGATCGTGGAATTTCTTCAGGCCATCGATCAGGAAGTGTTGGTGCCGGTCAATCTCGGCGCCTTTGCCACGCTGAAGGAGGCGAAGCGATTGTTGGTCCCGGATGCAGTCGGGCTCAGCGTGTTCGATGCCGGGACGGGCGATATGAAAGTCCTCAACGACCCAGAGAAGCCCTGCTACGGCCAGTTTGGTGGGCAATATAGCTTTATGATCAACTTTGCCTTAGTCGAGGCTGTGGCCAAACACCTGGGCTTCAAGCAGATCAATCTGGAGGCTCAGCGGGAGTTCGTGGGGCGATCGCTGAACACGAACGTCATGACCCTCATGGATCTCTTGGCGACTCATCCATCTGCGGGGCCGAGGCTTCAGTCATGGGAGCAGGACCGTCTGGTTCTGAAGACTATCCGAGCGCTGGATGAGACGTTTGAGAGTCCCTATCGCCATCGCCTCGCGTTTCCACTGGGAACAAATATTCCACCGGAAGAGCGAGAGGCGTTGGGAGCGATTCTCCGCTCGTTGAAAGAGACCGGCATTCCCGACACTGTGGCCTATGTGACCGAGGAGGAACTCACGCGCGCACAGAGAGATCTAGAAGACATCGGCTATGATCCAGATGCAATGATGATGGCCATGAGCGCCCCTCCCAGCCCGATCGAATATTGCCACTTCGATTGCCGGTAATAAGCGGCGCCGGTTACGACTCGGTTGCATTCTGAATACTGACCCGTCCAGAATGCGAAACGCAGAGGGAGAGGGCAATGAGTTCCTTTGGTACAGGCATAGCCGGACTCGTGGGGACCGTAGTGTTCCTGATGGGCATATTGTCCTTTTGCCAAAGAAGATGGCTCGTTGGTTGCGCATGGCTGATCTCGGGCGTCTTCCTGATCGGCCTGTTGACGTTTCTCGACAAGCCGGGATCCCACCCATCAGAAGAACCAACCACTGTACGATCCACACGCGGGTAGCCTCCACCACGGCGTCGCTTCTTCCGTCGTAAGCCAGTCACTCCGCGAGCTGCGTTCCGCGTGTCAACCTATCGCAGACCGCATGTCTCGCAAGAGAGATTGATCGGTATGACTGCACCAACACATCGCCAGCAGTCGCATCTTGACCAAAGAAATCAATGCGCAAAGCCTTTTCTGCGTGCTTCTGGAGAAAGGGCTTTTGTGTCTGGCTCGTTCGAGAGGAACCGGACCAAGTGTATCTGGGGATGGGTCGAGTGGAGTTAGGAAGAATGAAGCTCCCCGCAGCTTGCTGCGGGGAGCTTCATTCCAACAGGTTTCAGAATAGACCAGACAACTGGTTCAGGCCATAAGCATGAGTGAAGGGTCGCAAGTAGAGACGAGGCACGCGTCTGAAGATCTCACACGAGACGAGGGCCTACGAATACGACTCATTCCAGAGATTGTTCACAAACTCATGGATAGGAAGGATCGTGACTTTCCCCACCTGTCTCCGGCGCGATTCCAGGCTGACGCAGAGATAGCGTTTGAGTTTCCGTTCCTCCTCCAGCGCCTTCAACGATTTGAGGTCGTTGAGGCCGACATGCTCACTCGCTTTGAGTTCAATCGCTGTGTGATCGCCCAAGATAAAGTCGACTTCGAAGCCAGACTTTGATTTCCAAAAGGCGAGCGGCTCTCCAGACACATAGTCCACATAGCTTCTGAGTTCGTGGAAGAGATAGGTTTCCATCGCCTCCCCGTATTCCGGCGTGCCACGACGGTACTGTCGTTCCTGCAGAGCGGCGACGACGCCGATGTCAAAAAAATAATATTTCGAGGACGCCAACGGTTTGCGCCGTTTAGATTCACGCCAGGCAGGCAGCTCATGGAGGAGTAGCGTGTCCTTTAAAATCTCGAAATACTCGTACACGGTAGTGCGTGGAACTTGGGCGTCGGTGGCTACATTGGTGAAGTTGACGATGGTGGCGTTGCAGTACGCTGCCACCTTTAAGAAGCGGCTGAAGGCTGAAATATTTCTCGTCGCGCCCTCCGCCACGATTTCTTGCTGGAGATAAGAGCCGGTGTAGGCGTCAAGATCTGCGCGCGGGTCGTCCGAGAAATAGACGGAGGGTAACCCTCCTCGAGCAATGAACGTATTCAGATCAAAGCGTGCGCCTAACTCTCCTTGAGTGAGGGGATGGAGGTACTTTGTCCTCGCGCGTCCCCCAAGGAGATTGACCCCGCCCTGTCGAAGCTTACGAGCGCTCGACCCTGTGAGCAGAAAACGAATCCCCCGTTGCTCGATGAGCCGGTGTACTTCATTCAAGAGTCCCGGGAGCCGTTGAATTTCGTCGATGACCACCAGCCGATCCCGGGCGGTGAGCTCTTCGGCTAATCGCTGTGGACGTTGACTGAGTGCCAGATAGATGGACGTATCCAAGAGGTCATAAAGCCGGACGTCTTGGAAGGTCTGGGCGATCAGAAAGCTCTTCCCGGTCTGGCGGGGTCCCAAAAGAAAATGCGACTTCTTCTCCAGGAGTTTTGCTAAATGGAGTGATCGAACGATAGCCGGCGTCGAGCTCATGAGGCATGGTAGCAAGTGACGACTCTGTCGTCAAATGGCATGCCAAATGACGACAGAATCGTCACTGGTCCATGCAGGGCAGAGCGCTATCGGTCATTGCCGGGTGGTTCAATCTGTTCTATTGACTTGTAAAGCGCATCTCGAGACCTCCAGGAGGGACTGCTACACGAGGCCGGACAACTACCGGAACGCTGATTCTTCAACGGATTCATGATTGTGTTCGGATTGTCTCAACATTGACTCGGTCGAAACCCGTTTATATACTTAAACTTCACCCGGAGGCGATTGATATGAAAATAGCCATCGGCTTGCTCGTCCTCGTCGTACTCCTTGTCGGCGGGGTGCTTGCGCTTCCTTTTCTCGTCGACCTCAATAAGTACCAAGAGCGGTACAAACCGCTCATTGAAGAGGCACTGAATCGTAAGGTTCAGCTTCAGGACATTCGTTTAACGGTCTGGCCAAGGATCGGCGCGCGCGTGGCGGGGTTTTCAGTATTGGATGATCCGGCGTTTAGTTCAGGCCCGTTTGCATCCCTCTCATCATTGGACGTCGGTGTGAAGCTCATGCCCTTGTTGAGCGGCAAGGTGGAGGTCGAGGAGATCACGCTCCATAGTCCGGTCCTGACGGTCATTAAAAATAAGAACGGGGTTCTCAATGCGTCGACGATCGGGCGAAAAGGCATGCCGGTTCCGGAGAAGCCATCGCGTGCCCCGATTCCCTCAACGGAAGGGCCGCTGAAACTTCTGGCATTGCTGGCGGTGGATCGTGTGTCTGTCGACGGAGGCAAGCTGACCTACCGCGACCTGTCATCCGCCACACCCACGGAGTATGTGTTGCAAGATCTGGAGCTGCTCCTGCGCGATGTTCGCCTCGGTCAAACACCAAATCTTCATGTCGCGACACTTGTGCAGCCATTCAACCTGCCGGTGAAACTCGACGGGACCTTCGGCCCATTGAGAGAGACGATGGACATTGATGCCATCAACTTCCAACTCGGCATGGGAAAGACGGAGTTCACCATTACAGGAAACGCAGCCGGGAATGATGCGACGGTGAATATCAGCTCACCGGGGATCAATACGGCGAACCTCCCGATGAGTCTTCCGCTCAAACAACCAGTGGAGATCAGGGATCTCAAAATCATCGCGGAGATCAAAGGGCAAGAGGCGAAACTCAATTCCCTGTCATTCCGTTTATTCGACGGCGAGGTAAAAGGACAGGGGAAGATGATCGCTGGGGCAGAGGTGCCGCCCTTTAAAGGGTCTGTTGCGCTTCAAGGGCTCCAGCTTGGTCCGGCACTCAAAGCCGTCGCGGAGACCCCTGTCTCGATCAGTGGCACTACCGGCGCCGATCTTTCGTTGCAAGGCAAGGGGTTCTCTATGCCGGACCTCACCAAGGCCTTGGAGGGGACCGGTCATCTGGCGGTGAAAGATGGGAAGATCGAAGGGGTGAATATTCTCCAGGAAGTAGCTGATGCGCTCAAGGTTGCCGGCATTTCGATGGGGGACGCAAAGGCTACGGCCTTTTCGACGGTCGAGACCGATCTGGCTATCAAGCAAGGGGTGATCAACGTGCAGCGGCTCTTGATGGATAGTCATGATTTTCAGGCGACGGGTGGTGGTACTGTCGGATTCGATCAAAAGCTGAACTTGATCGTGAACCTCAATTTGTCCCAAGATGTGAGCCAAAAGATCTCGGCTGCATCGCCCGTTGTCAAAATCGCCATGAAAGAGGGCCGACTTAGCCTTCCACTCACGATTACTGGAACGGCTCAGGCTCCGTCGTATGGGGTTGATGTGAAGGGTCTGACCGGAAAGGTCCAGGAACAGGTGAAGAAAAAAGTGGAAGAAGCGGTCGGGGGATTGCTCAAGGGAACGACCAAACCTGAGGATTTGAAGAAGGAGGGGCAGGAGCTCCTCAAAGGCCTCTTCGGGAGATAATCAGATGCCGTCAATGAATGTTGTGGAGACGCTGACTCAATATGCCGTCCAGTATGGGCTGCAAGCGGCGGTTGCTTTGGGTATCTTGGTCGGTGGGATGATGGCATCCCGTGGAGCTGGGAATTTTGCTCAACAGATGCTCGAAAAACAGACGCTTGAACCTCCGGTCCGTTTGCTCCTGGTACGCATCGTCAAAATCGTCGTGATGGTGTTTACTGTGATGATCGCGCTTCAGACGGTGGGGGTTCCCATCGCGCCGCTCATTGCCGGCGTCGGTGTTGCGGGTGTGGGCATCGGACTGGCGTTGCAGGGCGTGCTGAGCAACGTCATGGCAGGGCTCTCGATCATCTTCAGCAAGCCCTACAAGGTCGGCGAACATATTTCTTTGCTGGGTGTTCATGGAGATGTTGTCGTCATCGATATCTTCACCACGACGCTGATGCATGCCGATCGATCGCGTGTCATCATTCCCAATCGCAAGATTGTCGGAGAGATTCTGCATAACTTCGGCACGATTCGTCAGGTGAATCTCACTATTCCAGTTTCCCACCGAACCAATATTGATGAGGCACTGGCACAAGTAAAGGACATTCTCCAGCAGCATCCAAAGGTCCTGAAAGAGCCTGCTCCCGGTGCAGGTGTGTCGTCGCTGGGGGAATCGTCGATCGGGATTTCTGTGGCTCCATGGACAGCGGTGGGAGACTATGGATCGGTTCAGGGGGAATTGAACAAGCTGATTTTGGAACGATTTCGAGCACGTGGGATTGAGTTGCCGTCTTCCTATCACACGGTTCACTTGGTGAACGCCTAATCTCTTTCAGCTATCCACGGCAGGCGTGCTGTCTGTTCGGTGCGTGGACGGTACGACACATTCGGGCTTGTTGGATCCAGCTTGCCAGTGCTAGGATAAATTCCTCATGTGCCATGAGCAGGAAGGAAAGCGAACTACATACCAGCATGTAGGGCGAACGCTGGTCTGAGAACCAGGCATGTACCGCAATGTTGTTCCATCCATCACCATCTCGTGAGGTGTGCCATGAGTCGATCAACCACTACCGACCAATCAGTTGAAGCTTATCGAGGTCAAACGGAGCGTCCTCTTCAGAAAGATGAATTCGCTCATTCTGACGATCCATCGGCCAGTGGCCATCTCGACAAAATTCGGGACATTCTCTTCGGTGCACAGGCCCGGGAGCACGACCGCCGGTTTGCACAACTCGAACAGCACTTACTGCGGGAAGCCACCGATCTCCGGAATGATCTCAAACGACGATTTGAGAGCCTCGAACTCTACATCAAGAAGGAAGTTGAGTCTTTGACCAACAGGCTGTCGAAGGAACAGGACCTTCGAGGAGAGTCTGTGACGAGGCTGACGCAGGACATCACGCACCTGGCGGCGACCCTGGAAGAGAAGGCTCGTCGACTCGAACAACAGGCGACCCAAGCCCAGTCTCATGTCCTGCAGCAGTTGACGGAGCGTACCAACGAGCTGGCGGATGAGGCTCGTGTTCGTCATGCAGAAACGACATCGGCCATCGAAGGAGCCGTTCGGGCCCTGCGTGCGGAAAAGACGGATCGTGCAGCGCTCGCAGCCATCTTGATGGAGGCAGCTCAGCGACTCTCCGATGCTGAGGCACCTTCCAGCCGAGGTTGAGGCGGCTCAGGTTCCCGACCAAGTTGAAGGTGTGCGCCGTGCGGATCGCAAAAGTCGGTGTCACGGTTACTTCTTCACCGGAGTTTCAGGCGGGACGATAATGTCACGGTATGTCGACTGATCCACACAGACCTCGCCAGCATTCTCATTCCTCACAGGCACGCGTGCCCGTCGACGAAGATTGGGCGCAGCTCCGGACGCTGTTGCTGGCTCCGGAGCAGACGCAACTCGACGAACTCCGTGAGCGGCTCGACAATCGATCAGTGGAACCTCGTGACGTCAGCCGGGTCCTTCCCGAAGCCTTTGCCATACGTGGAGAGGCTGATCAGCAGATGTCGACCGTCCTGACTCCCTATGTCGAAAACGGCTTTGTTGCGACCGTGCGGAAGTCACCGCAAACGATCGTGGATGCGATTGCACCCATCATGGGACCTGCCATTCGGCAGGCCATTACACGTGCGTTGCAAAGCATGACGGAGGCCTTCAACCACTCGTTGGATGAAAGCCTCTCCATCCGAGGTTTGCAATGGCGACTGGAAGCGTGGCGAACCGGCCGCCCGTTTGCGGAAGTGGTCCTCCTCCATCGACTGCGCTACCGGGTGGACCAAGTCTTTCTCATCCAGCGCGATACGGGGCTGTTGCTCCATCATGTTGCAGCAGACGGAGTAGTCGTTCAGGACCAACATGTCCTGTCCGGGATGCTGACGGCGATTCAAGAGTATGTCCGTGATTCGTTCGGAGCCACACGAGACCAGACACTCAACCAGTTCCAAGTTGGGGAGTGGACGGTCTGGGTCGAGCAAGGGTCTCGCGCCTATCTGGCCGGTGTGATTCGAGGAACTCCTCCGGCCAGTCTCAGAGAA
>CABVSA010000027.1:0-6370 GCA_902500805.1 uncultured Nitrospira sp.
GTCGGCGATGTGAGGCTACACTTCATGGCGTCCACTCTTGACAACCGAGGTCAGAACACGCGGTCAAGAAGGTGTTGGCAGAAAGGAGGGCACAGGGAAAGAATTCATACGCTTCTTTCAGATGAAAACCTGTGCAAACAATGGGGGGAACTTCAGTGAGCTCCTGGCCGATCGGACGAAAACCACGTCCTTCCTCGGCAGTGGTCTCGGTATAGAAACAGGATACACGCGGCATATATCCTTCATGTAGAAAGTGAGCCATTCCTGCTTTCTGGACCAGAAGTGGACTAACTGTTTGTCAACAAACTGCTAGGGAGGGCCAGGTGTGGAACGAAAGCATGGTGGCCTTTCTCTCGGCGGCACGTTCCGTTATCCGATCAATGGGGTCTGGTGTTGCCGTCGCCATGACGCTCACTCAACGGTCCGTAGGGCCGTGGTCCATGCATCCGCTGCTCAAGATGCCGGCGTTTGGGCCAATCGATGGACTGTCTCCGTTCATTCGGGAGTAGGGTAGTGTTGCGATGTGACTCCGGCATGCTGCTCCTCACAATCCCCATCATGTTTCCAATGGCTGCGATGGCACTATCGATCCAGTCGTTAGAGTCCATTAGCTGAGAGTCTCCAGTGACGCCTGGGATCTCCAGCCTCGGGATATATCACTCTTTACCAGTGTTATTGCGGAGAAGGCATCTGCCTGCACAATGAGCAGAATTTACGCATTCGTAACGCCGTGATAGTGAAACGGTAATCGGGGTGCTACACAATACGAATTCAGACGTTGAACTCCAGCGGGAGTTCCCAGTCTATAGAAGAAAGCGGGGGTAAGAGCAGGGGCCTGCAAAGCAGGATGTGCCTCGCTCATCATTAATTGAGAATTGAGAACCACGCTGCAAAGGAGTGGGAATCTATCATCGTCTAAGTCTGGAGTTCGCCGCCATAGTATCGAATCGGATTCACCCTGTATCTCTTTCGATAAACCTATCTGGGAGTAGGGGGTGAGCCGAAAGCAACGAGATAAGAGAGTGTTCTGTATGACGATCAAAATTCGCGCTTTGGAACGCCGTTCTATCTGCTGACCATCCTCCCGCATTCGGCATTTGGATTGCACTGGCTATAGAGTCATGCACGGAGAGTCCCCCATGACCAGCTGGGCAGTCTCAACCGTTCGGTAGAATCTGAGTGGCAAATGTTGGTTATGTAAGATCGGTTTGGGTAGGGACCCCGTCACTTCGGAGAAGTAGAAGGGATCTAGAGACAATCCACATCTACTTTCCCGATGGTCTTGCAGCATGCACGTTAGCGTAATGTGGGCATGAGGGAATGATGGAGAATTGGAAATGAGCTGTATGGGGGCATACGGGTATCCTCTAATCGGTTACTGTAATTATGTGATGCCAGGAGATTGGGTTATTCGTACGTCGGACTAATACGAATTTCTGGACAGGCTTCAACCAGTCGCCTCTGCACTCCCTTGCGCAGTGCCTGATAGAAATTGGGAATCCTTGAAACCTCCCCTGGTTTGAGTTTTGAGGGTATAGGCACTACTACGCTCCGTTGTGTTGCTTGACGCAGTAGGGTAGATTAGCCCCCCCAGATACCATCGGGCTTCTAAACTGCTGTACGGGGCCATTCAGGCCCGTAGGTAGTGCAATATAGCCCTCGTCAATCATGGAAACGTTTGGCATCAGAGGGGTGTGAAGGGCGTGGAAAATCTGTAGAGGTTGTGTCTGTTGGAAGCATCGGAGCTTAACGGTATGGCGGATAACGGCATTGAGAGAGCGGTTATCGTAGAAAGCGGTTTTGGGGAGAGTGATCTCCTTCCTCTCCCTGTTGGGAGAGAACTGCTTATCGAACATCTCCTTAGCACTCTGAGTCGTCATGGCATCAGGGAAGCCGCCATAATTACTGGTGAAAACAACGCTCGCGTAGCTGACCTCGATATGCACCGTGGACCTGAGCGAGAGATCAAAGTGTTGTGGAAGATCGCTCCATTCTATTGTGGAACTGCGGGCAGCTTGAAACTCGTGGATGAATTCTTGTCTGGACCACAATTTGTGGTTGTTCATTGCAACTTGTACTTGATGGGGTTGGATCTGGCGCAGGTGATACGTGATCATCATCAAAGTCGTGCAGGGGTGACTTTTGTCGCATATGGGGACGAGGGCGGGGACGACCTTGAGAATATCGAAATCGATCAATGTGGATTGATACGGCAAATCAACACCTTGCATAGTTCGCGTAATCGTCGGCGACGGATCAATCCATATGGCATGTATGTGATGAACCGCGAGGTGTTGGACATGATTCCGTCGGGGGGGTATTTCGATATTAAAGAACAACTGGTACCGGCAGTCCGTGCGAGAGGTATTTCGGTACGGGCTCACGTGGTGAACCAGCCAGCCTATGCGATCAAGAAATTGGAAGATCTCTTGGAGCTTAACAAAAGAATTCTCCTTGGCGATGACACGAACCATACGGAGCACGATCGTTGGTCGACGGAAACCGATCATATTGTCATCGGGGAGAATGCCCGTATCTCCCCCACTTCTTACTTGCTCGGCCCGCTCGTGATTGGGCCTAATAGTGTTGTGGAAGATCATGTGCAGCTTATAGGACCAGCCGTCCTCGGTACCTCGACTATATTGGAGAAGGGAAGCATAGTTCGTGAAAGTATCGTGTGGTCCGGGGCGCGCGTGCTGAGCAACGCACGCGTCGAACATAGTTTTATTCCCGGAGACGCAATCGTTCCGGAAGGCATTCGACTCCGGCGGGAGCATCAGACGAAGCTGGGATCGAGTCACAGCATGATTAACGGCCATTCTCATACTTCTGCTCGGTTGATTCCGTGGGCTTTGAACGTATGGAAACCTGCTTCAAAACATCGGGACGTCAAGATCACGTACCATTTGATCAAGCGTGCCATGGATGTAGGTCTCTCTTTGATTCTGTTTCTTGCTAGTGTTCCTCTACTCCTCTTGATTGCCGTGGCTATCAAACTTGATGCTCCCGGGCCTATCCTGTTCGCTCAGCGTCGTTGCGGGAAAGGTGGCAAAGAGTTCCGAATGCTCAAATTTCGCACGATGGTCCCAGACGCTGAAAAACGGCAGGACGATTTGCGTGATCACAATCTCGTTGACGGGCCAATGTTCAAACTGGATGAAGATCCCCGCATCACTCGTGTCGGGAAATTCCTTCGAAAAACAAGCTTGGACGAACTTCCGCAACTCGTAAACGTATTGCGAGGGGAAATGAGTTTGGTTGGACCGCGGCCGCTGGCGTATCCCGAGATGAAGTTCTGCCCGTCTTGGCGCGACTTGCGGCTGACCGTCACGCCTGGGGTAACCGGACTGTGGCAGGTTCGGTCAAGAGATCATAATCGGTTTTCGGACTGGATTCGGTATGACATTGAGTATGTGCAAACCCAATCATTATCCATGGATCTGTGGATTCTCTTCCGTACGATCAAGGTGCTTCTGAAAGGAGTGTGAGTCAGGTCATGGCATCTAGTGGTGAGATCATGCCGGGTGGTGTTCGGGACAGTGAAGGAGACTCACGAGCCTACGGTGTACGAGAACATCTCAGGGTATTGTTCCGTCACAGACGAAGAATTCAAATCATCCTGCTGACAGCCATGCTGGTGGCTGGTCCTGGCTCGTTCCTCATAAGCGGTATATACAGCGCAGAGGTGCGTCTGCTCATCCAGAGCTCGCGGGCCCCGTTTACGATCAGTACGCCTCTTACGGGCCAAGTTTATGCTCCCGCTGATATCTCTCAAAAAGATGAAGTGGCCACCGAAGTGCAAATCTTCACCAGCAGAATTTTGCTAGATAAGCTGGTGGAGCAGTTCGGTGTGGAACGGGTTCTGGATGGCATGCGAGGGCGTTGGGACTGGGTGAATGAGTTGCCGATTAACCTGGTTGCGAAGATTCTTGGACTGAAACCCGAGAGTCCACATTTCCAAGCCGTCGAGAAACTCCGGGCGGGTTTGAATGTGGAAGGTGTTCGGCAGACGGAAGTCTTCGTCGCCACGCTTGAATCCCCTCATCCTGCGTTCGCGGCCGAAGCGCTCAACGCGTTGGTCGATATCTATCTGGACTATCAGCTCGTAGTCCGGAAGGGAAAAGGGGCGCACGAGTTCTTCGACGAGCAGACGAAGCGGATGCGCACGGAATTAACGGAAGCTGAGCTCCGATTGCAGTCGTTCAAGGACAAATGGAACATTGTCTCGATCGAGGACCAGAAGCGGCACTTGCTCCAGCAACTCACAGAAAAGGAGGCCGCGCTTCGCGAAACGGAGGTCTCGGTTGCTGAATTGGATGTGAGGATCGCCAAATTGCGCGAACGGCTGGCGGGACAGCAGGAAGCCATTCCCTTGACCAACGTGTCTGAACGGAACCCCATGGTGGACCAGCTCAAGAATCGTTTGATGGAGATGGAGTTGGAGTATTCACAATATGTACCGAATAGCCCGGCTGCAAGCGAACTGGTACGAGAAATTGCCGAGGTGCGTGCACGGCTCCAAGCTGAAAACGTGAAAGTTAGCGGTGCAGCCACTTCCGGCATCAATCAGACCTATCAGGATTTAGAACGACATCTCCTAGCAGAAGAAGGGCGCCGCGAGAGCTTACGGCCTCGCCTTTCTGAGTTGAACAAACACTTTAGATCGTACAGGGACTCACTGAATACGCTCGATCAGCGGGAAATGGCATTCCACGGGTTGACGCGAGAGGTCAAGATCAAACAAGAGGCACTCGATCTCTACCTCAAGAAGAAGGAGGAGTCGCGCGTCAACGAAGTCTTGGATCAAAAAGGCATCTCGAACGTGACGGCGGTTGAGCACGCTACGGTTCCTGAAAAACCCATACGCCCCCGCAAGTTCTTGAATCTCCTGCTAGGCCTTCTGGTCGGAGTGATTGGGGGAGTTGGCTCAGCGTATGTGTCCGAATTCTTTCGCCGGTCCTTCACGACCCGTGAAGAAGCGGTGAACGGATTGAAGCGGGATGTGTTGGCGGCGCTTCCGCTCAGCCGACCCGAAACTTCCGATGCGGAGATTGTGGCGGTTGAATTGCGCCATGCAGCCCAGCGAATTCTGCGACATTACCATCAACGAGGGTTGAGGACGATCCTCGTCACGAGTTCTTTGTCAGGCGAGGGACGCTCGTATGTGGCAGCAAAGATGGCGGGAGCGTTGAGTGATCTCAAGTTTCATGTCTTGCTCATGACGGCAGGGGATATCACAACGTTGATGGTGACGCAAGTCGGCGCAGGGAGGGTGCCACCAACTCTCAATCGAGATATCGAGGAGGTCCCCGAGTCGACCGATCGCCCACATCTCTCTCGCCTGAATGTACGGTATGCCGGGGGCACCGCGCTGGACTTTGCGGAACGATTGAGTGAAGTCACCAAGACGATGCGTGACCGATTCGATCTTGTCGTACTCGACGCCCCTTCGTTGTCATTGTTTCCGGAAATGCGAGTTGTCATTGCCTCCGTCGATGGCATTCTGTTGGTCGTCGAAGCGGAACGCACGACGGGTATTGCTGCGAGTCGCACATTGGAAATGATTGATGATGCAGGAGGGCAGATGCTGGGGGTCGTTTTAAACAAGTGTCGGTATGTCATCCCGGATTGGTTCTACGACCGATGGCTCCGTCAGCAAGAAAGGAATGATCGTGGTTGAGCCGAGTCTCGTCGCGACGGAAACGCACAACGCCCTCGCTGCCGCTGAGTCTCTCGTACGCGATGATGGTTCGTACGCTCCGTACGAGTACTGGATGTCGCTGTGGGGTCTCCGCGAGCTGTATGCCTACGGCCTTGATCTTCTCGGCGACCTGTACGGGCGGGACGTTTTGGATTGTGGCTGTGGGCGAGGGCATGTGTCCGTCATGTTGGCCAAACGGGGCGCGCGTGTGACGGCGTTTGACAATGCGGAGGGAGAACTTCTGACGGCGGAAGGGTTGGCTCGCGCCAACGGGGTTCAGATAAAATTTATTTGTGAGCCGTTCGAAGAGTTGTCGCTTCAGGATGAGAGCTTTGATCTCCTGTTTGGGACTTTTGTGCTGCATCACGTCGATCTTTCACGCGCCTGCCAACAGATCAAACGGGTGTTGAAACCAGGTGGACGCGCCGTGTTCGTCGAAAATTCAGCTTTGAACCCTCTTCTCATGGCCGCCCGAACCCATATTTGCGGCCGTTTTGGTGTGGCGCGGTACGGCGACGACCACGAACATCCGTTGACTCGGAGCGACATCGCGGTGATCAGGGAGGCGTTTCCGAATGCCTGCCATGTTCACTTTCCAAGTCTCTTGCTGTTTCGATTGCTCGATTTCTATGTTTTTAAAAGACGTTCTCCGCTACTCACTGCGCTCTT